>DATMEE010000334.1:0-6425 GCA_035557035.1 Phycisphaerae bacterium | reverse complement strand
ATCTCCGCATCGATGGTGAGGACGACGTGGAAACCGTCGCGTGCCGGGCGATAGCCCCCGTCCGCCAGCCAGAAGGCCTTGCGGCGGGCGTCGCGAACGATCGTTTTGACGCCGTTTTGACCGGCGAGCCATTTGTCGCATTGGTATTCGAGGCCGCTGACGCCCACACCATCGGGAGCGACAAATCCAACCAGGGCGGCCCCGACATCGTTCATGGGGTAGGTCCGGCATGGCTCGCTGAAAACGCCTAAGCCATAAATATTCGCGGCGGCAATTCGCTGAGATTGCTCTTCGGTAATCCCGCGGCGAATGACGAAGAATCGCTTCTCGCCCGCCGCGAGCAGGTCCGGCCCGACTTCGCTCGGATCGACGTCGAGAATGTCGGCCAGCGTCTTCGCGGCCAACTGCGTGTCCGGAAGAACGCCCGGATCGACGAACACGCTCTTTCGCAGGGTGGTTCCGGCGATGATGCGGCCGCGACAATCGACGATCAGACCTCGCCGGGGGATGATGGGCACTTCAGAGATTTGTTGGCGTTCGGCCAATCCGATCAAGCGCGGTCCGTCGTGCGCGTTGATATACACCAGCCGTCCCATCAGCGCGACTAGGACGATCAGAACGGTGGCGATCACCGATTGTCCGGCCAGGTTTTTCATTTTGGGCCGCAAGGCTTGTTAAATCCTTCGTCAGTCGTTGAGAGGTCCGGTGTTCGGGGGCACGTTTTTTTTCTTGGCTTTGTCTTGGTCCGTCGCAGCGGGTGGAACCACGTCGAGCTGCATTTCAACGGCGCGACGGCGGATGGCTTCGGGGCCGCGAAGCTGGGCCAATTCCAATTCTTTGCTCCAGAGCTTCTGCTTCAGCACCACTTTGCGCTCGTGCAGCTTCTGAATGCGGTTGGCGGCTTTCGCCGATTCACTGCGAACTCCGACCATCACCACGCCGACCACGACCATCAGAAAAAGGATGAGCAGCGCGCGGGCGACGGTCATTTCAGCACCAGATTGCGCAAAGCTACACCGGCCCCCGGGGCCGGTGCTCGCGCTGCTTTCTTATATGTCGGCATTTTTCGCGCACGCGGGCGCGTGATCCGATCCGATATCCGGCCAGGACTTTCGTTCCCGTTGCCTACTGGAGTTCCGCGAAGGAATCGCTGGCGAGACTTGCGGGCACCAGTGCCGAGGTCTTGCTGAACGTCTCTTTGGCCGGAATTCGGATCTTCATGCCGGGCTTGAGCTTATGTTGATTGGGGAGGATGTCGGAATTCATCTTGTAAAGGTCGCGATAGTACTTGGTGCTGCCGAGCTGGCTTTGCGAGATCTTCGACAGGGTGTCTTTCTCCCGCACCTCGTACCAGGTGAACTTGATGGGAGCGGAAGTTTCGGATGGTCGCACCGGTGTCGCGTTTGGACTGATGCTGGGCGATCCCAGGCGGCTGTTGATCGCCGAAAAATCCGGCGAGTTGACGGGGCTGGGCATCACTCGTTCGTTCACCGGAACGGGAATACGGACGGTCTCATCGCGATGCGTCGGCGTTGCGGAGGCGAGCCGCGATCGATTTGCCTGCTCCCGATCCCGCGGGGTCGGAGAAAGCCGGTCAGCCGGCTCGAATGCTTCCGCGAACTCGCAATCCATCATGGGAATATTCAACTTCGAGTTGGCGCGGACCGAATTCACCGTCTCAAGCTGGTCGCGATTCGCGTGAAAAATCGCTTCAATTCGCTCGGGCGTGGCCCGGCCGTAATGCTTCGCCGCGATTTTTCCGAGGCTTTCGCCGGGTCGGACTTCGTGAACGGCGATGATTTTGGTCGGCTGGACGGCGCCGATCGGCTGGGCGACCGGGCGTTCGGAACGAGACGGGGGGTCGAACGGTCCCTGAATAGTTGTGCTGCCGGTGGCAGGGGTGTTTTGCGCGACCGTTGTGGGGTTCGTGGTCCCGCCTTGAATGACATTGGAACGTGTATCCGGTGCGCCTTCAGTTGGCGGCGCAGATTCAGTCGAGTCGGTCGCCGTTGATGTGCCGTTGAGCACGGCGACCACTGCGTCGCTGACATCCTCGTTGCCTTCGTCCTCGGGGGCGCTGTCGATGGCCACCGGGGTTTCGATCATCGGCAGATTCAGCCGATTGATGACGTTTTCTGGGAGCGGCTGAAGCGGTTCGCCCTCTGCGGGGATCGGATGACCGACCTCCTGCTCAAGCATCGTCACGGCGGTGCTGGTGTCGCTCTCGGAAATCGGCCCGGGCAACATCGGCTCGACCGACATCTTGCCGGCGCTTTCCAATGGCTTGTGGCTGGTCAGTCGGGACGCGGCATCCGTACCCGAGTTTTCAGCCACCGTGAGGGTCGAAGTGGCCTTGGTGTTATTCGGGCCTTTTTTCGACAGGATGATGGCGAAGAGGATGATGAAGGTCAGGCCGACGAGCAGGCCGATTTTGGTTTCCTTGGTCACGAACGCACCTCCGTGTGCCGGGTTGACATAATATCAATTATCGCCGTTTTTTCAAGCCTTCGCGAGTCTTTCCGCGACGCGCATCTTGGCCGAACGGCTGCGCGGGTTGTGCTCGCGTTCGGTTTCCTCTGCGACGATCGGCTTCTTCGTCAGCACTGCGTAGAGTCCCTCGCGACCGCGGTCACGAAAGTCCTCCTTCACGACGCGATCCTCGACGCTGTGAAAGCTGATCACCGCGATGCGCCCGCCGGGGTTCAGGCACTCGGGCGCTGCCGCCAGGAATTCCTGGAGCGATTCGGTCTCCCGATTCACCGACATGCGCAGGGCCATGAAGGTTCGCGTCGCCGGATGAATCTTTCCGCGGTGCGCGTCGGGATTTTCGCCCATCGCCGCCGCGACGAGTCTGGAGAGCAGGACGGTACTGTTGATGCGGCCCTGGCGGCGGACCTGGCAGATGCGCTTGGCGATTTTCCGGCTGTGGCGCTCCTGACTCTGGAAATAAAGCAGATCGGAAAGCTCGCCCTCAGAGAGCGTGTTCACGAGATCGGCGGCCGTCGTTTTCTCGCGTCGGTCCAGCCGCATGTCGAGCGGGCCGTCGCGCTCGAAGCTGAGGCCGCGGGTGGGGTCGGCGATTTGATTGCTGCTGATGCCGAGGTCGGCCAGGAGGCCGTCGACTTTTTCAAGGCCGGCTTCGCGTAGGGCGCGCGGCAATTCGGCAAAATTTGCGTGTATGATGCGAATGCGATCTCCGTATGCACTCAGCGCCTCGCGGGCGATCTGAAGGTTCGTCTCATCCCGGTCCAGCGCGATGATTTGAAGTGCCGGATTGGCGGCAAGCAACAGGGCAGCGTGCCCCCCGAGTCCCACGGTGCAATCTGCTATGAGTCGGCGTCCTGGATCACCGAGGTGCCTGACGACTTCGTCGGGCAGGACGGGGATGTGCATGCCGCCAGCGCAGACCGCCTCAGATGTCAACAGTTCGTCATCGTTGCTCATGCATATCGATCCCTTGCCAAGTCAGTCCCGTTTTAGCCGCGGCCCGAAGGGCCCGTTGCGCGAATAAGAATCATGTCTGAACGACGCATTGATTCTTCGCATTCGCGGACACACGCATCGCACACGCATCGCACTGAAATCATAGAGTCTCCATTCCTGCTCCCGGACCTTTCAGGTCTGGGCTAAACGGATCAGTGAACCGCCTTCAACACGTCTTTCGCCAGCCGTCTTAGGCGCTCCGGCTCGTGCAGCGCGAAAAACCACTCGCGGGAGCCGGCGACCTGGTCGCTGTTGAATCGTCGTTCGATTTCGGCGAATGCTTCGGCCTGCCGTTCCAAGACGCCGGGCGCCAGTGTGAACAGCGCCTCATTGAGTCGCTGGATGTCCAGATAGGCTCGCCGTCTGACTTCGCGATTCTTTGATCGAGCCTCGTGAAGTCGATCGGACTGCGATACCGCACTTCGCCGATTGTTGACGAGGTCGTGAATGGCCGGGGTTCGTTCGGAATCCAAAAGGTAGCGTTCGATGTTGTACCGCGCGTCGCGGGCAGCGCGGCGCTGGCGCGCGACGTCCGTTGCCTTGACGCCGAACTTTCGCGTTGGGAGCAGGCATGTCGCCGAAATGCATGCATACGCGGGCGGCTCGATCTTGAAAAAGGCATGGATGATATCGTCGGTGATCGTGTCGTATTTCGCTCCGCCGATTCCGTGAATGAACAGGTCGGTGGCGAAGAGCCGGGCAAAAAGCGTCTGCGCCAGGGCACGGGGACGAATTGCCAACGAAGGCACGATGCGCGCCACCGTCTGCAAGGGATTCGCCAGAAGCGCGGGCAGTTCAACCTCGCCGAGCGCCGCGTCTTCAGCCATTAACTTCAAGCGGTCGCTACCCGACCGGCTCACCCAGAGCCGGCGGCGCGGCCGATCGGGGGCGAGTTGCCAGAACGGGAGTTCGATACGCTGCGCTTCGATTTGCAAATCGGGGATCGGATGTTGGGCGCCTTTGATGCCTCGACGCGTGCGATAGCGAGCGAGAGCGGCGTTGTACAGGCGCGCAAATTGATCTGCATTCAACAGCAGGTGTGCCACGAATGCGGCAGACGCGCCGCACAGCTCAATCTGAGTACCGCCATCGGACCAGTCAAACCAACTGCTGACGCGAACGTATTCCGGACTCCGGCATTCGAGTGATTTCTCGGTTTGCTGCATCGCGGCGATCCAGCGCGTTGGGTAGTCACTCCGTCCATTTGTCGGCGGTCGCGTGAACGCTTCGCGAAACGTACCGAGCATGGATTCCTTTTCGGGGTGAATCCGCTCCGGGACGGCCTGCAATGCCAACGCCAACTCATCGGCAGCCGTCGGGCCGATGTGCTCATACGATTGCCAGTCCTGATGTGACTTGACCCTCGCGGACCCGATGCGGCAATACGAGCCGGAGTCGTCCGGCCATTGGATCGCGAGCCTGCCCGGCACGTCGCTGTCAACCAGTAGGAAGAATCCGCGTCCCCCGGCGGAACTCGCCAGACCCGCCACCGCGACGTTCTTGATCCAGACCCCCGCGTGAAAAAACGCCGGTTGATGGCCGGTCATGAAGGTCAGCGGCGTTACACTGCGCGGCGAGTCGACGTCGGACCGAGGCAGCCACGTCCGCGCGGGTTGTCCACAGAGTCTCACTCGATCGAGCAGACCTGACGCCCGATTGCGGCGCGCCAACTCGACGAGGTCCACGCCGCGCGGCCAAACCAACACGCCCCCGTCCTCGGGCGGCGCCGCCAATGCGTCGATTTCGTGAATATGCGTGTCGCTCATCGCGGAGGAAATCTCGTCGACATGCATCGATGATAGCCGAGTTTGTCATTGTATGAGAAAACTACCACGAGGCCTGACGCTCGTGTTTAGCCCAGACCTGAAAGCTCCGGGGTGCGGCTTACAGCCGTTCGATTCCAGAGCGGTGCGCGTTCGCGCTGAAGTTTTTGAGCGTCAGTGCAACATTCGAAGCGCTGTTTCGGATGAGAGTTTGGTTCGCGCTCGCCGGGGCCCTGTCGGGCCGCGGCTAAACAGGCGTGGCAATCCCCGTTGGAGAATCAATTGGGCCTATGAGGCATTGCCGGCGCAGACCGTCCGCGCTTCATCGCAAGCTGGCCGGGCCATCTCCTGTTCGAACACATCCAGGTAATGGCGAAGGCGCGCGTCCGGGTCGTCGAGAATTCCGCCGAAGTGGCGATTCGGATCGTTGTATATCAGGGGAACCGGCAATTCGCGAATTCGGAGCCGCCGCCGTGCGGCCTGCACCCAGAACTGCAGCGGAAAGGCGTAGCCCGGAGTCGTCAGACACAGCAAATCCATCGCGCTGATACGATAGGCCTTGAAGCCGCAGAACGAATCGGTGAGCCGCAAGTGCAGCCGCTGGTTCAGCAGCTCGGTGATCGTCATGTTGATGCGCCGCCGGTCGCCGGGCGGGTCGGTATTGCCCGGCATCTTCATCATGTAGCGCGAGCCGGAAATGATGTCGGCGTCGTCTCGCGCTGCGCATTTTACGAAGGCGGGAATCAGCGCCGGTTCGTGCTGCTCGTCGCAGTCGATAGTGATGATCCAGTCATAGCCTTTGCAGGAGGCATAGGCGAATGCATCGATCAGGCTCTGCCCGTAACCGCGGTTCTCCGGATGGCGAATCAGGGCAATGTCGGAGAAGCGCCGGAGAATCTCGGGCGTCTCATCGGTCGAACCGTCGTCCACGACCAAAACGTCGTGCCCCTGCGCGATGATCTCGCGGAGTACGTCTTCGACGTATCGCGCCTCGTTGAAAACCGGGATGGCCACCAGCACGCGCATCGTATTTTCGCCCGTTGGCTCCGAATCGGCGAGATGGAGCCGCATGGGGTTGGGTCCAGGATAGGGGGAAATTCTCATGGAAGATCATAAGTCGGGAAGGCGCGGAGTCAAATTGGCGTTCCGCCGCGGGAGTGCAGCTCGCTTTGCAAAATC
>DATMEE010000333.1:0-14567 GCA_035557035.1 Phycisphaerae bacterium | reverse complement strand
GGCGCCCACCGCTTCCTTCAGTTTACCAGAACCGGCCAGTTTCCGCGCGGTGTCGGACGCTTCGGTTAATTTTCCATTGCTGTGGCCGCCCCCCTTGCCCCCGCCCCCCCCGCCGGAGGACAACTCGGCCTCGATCCACATTTTGGTGTCGCCGCTACAGAGGGGGTTTCCGTTGCGGAAGCGCAGCTCGAAGACACCCGCCCCGAGCCGGCGTACAAGTCCGCCGGTGACGCTCATGACCGCCTGGCGGGCATTTTCATACATGGGGCCCAGACCGGCGAGTGCCACGCAGGTGTATCGCTGGACGTCGAGCCACAGGGGATCTTCCGATCGGAAAGCGGCTTCGGCGGAATTGAGCAGATGCTCGAAGAGGCCATTGGCGGCTTGATGCTGCATTGCGTCGACGATTTGGGCGTCCGGCGGCGGAATCTGATATTTGGCTTCCTCAGCGATGGGCAGTCGAATTTCGGCCCACTTCACCAAGCGCGTGATCGCGAAGGGCAAAGGACTGGCAGGGGCGTTCTTGCGAATGAACGTGCAAAGTTTCTGAAGTTCGTTCTCGGCGGCGTTGATGTCGCCCGGCTCGGCGACGGCGGGCAGCGCCCCGCCAGCTTCACCGGATGCGGAGGGGGCCGCGGGGGCCGCGGCCGGGGAGGCAGGCTTGGGTCGCTTGCCGGCGAGTTCCTTGATGGCGCGGGTGAATTTGCCGAATTCGGGCGGCTCATCCGGCATTTTCGCGGTGAGCAGCGCGGCCAACTCGCCGATGCGTGTGACACAAACATCGATCGGGTCAAAGTCATCGGACTTGGGCGGATGTTCCTTGAACCATCCAGCTTCGGTAAACACGTCGACGAGCGACTCGATGCGAGCCTTGCGGCGGCGCGGGCGCTCTGGAAACAGGCCATCCCAGAAATTGTTGACGAGGTCGATGAAAAGCTGAAGGGCGACGGCGAGCCCGTGATAGCCATTCTGCTTGAACAGCGCATGGCCGAGCGCAGCCGTAATTTCGAGGTCCTTGGATTTTTCGCGCAGAAAAGTGGTGCTGGACTGAAACACAACGAACCAGTCAGGCGGATCAAACTCGATGCGACCGAGCTTGGTCATCTCGGCCTGGACGGCGATATAGTGCGGGTCATCGCCGGCGTCGGAACCGGCCGGCGCGGCGCCGGGAATCGGCTGGGTTCCAAGGGATAAGATGGGCGCTTCGTCAAAGGTCGGCATTCGTTCCACTCATCACGCCGCGACAGGGCGGCGGACAATTACGCGGCTTTGCGCACCCGACAGGCCAGAAAAGTCCTGTCCAAGATTTATCCGGTACGGGTCGCGTCGGCCGCACGCGAGAATCGCGGCTGCAAGCACTTCCCGAATAGACGTCGGGAGAAGGGCCGCGAGACCGAGCGATTCCCGAAACCAGAAGCTCGTGTCGTGAAGCCCACAAATGACAATACCGGACGAGCGCTCAAAGTCAAGCCGCTCCAATTTTTTTCTTTCCAAGTCCCAGCTAGCCCTCGACGAAACCCTCCCAATCCCTGGGGAGCTGCTTGTCGCCGTCGGTGGATTCACCGCGAGCGCCCAATGCCGTGAGATCGTCCACATAGCTCACGGTTGAACCGAGGGAAGTCACAAGCAGAAAGTCGTCAGCAACGAGGGGACGGGCGATGACGGTGAAATAATTGACCCCTTCGATTTCGCCGCTGGTCAACATGAGCGAGAGAAAACGGGATTTGAGGTCCATGCGGCGCTCCAGCCAACGGACCCATCCGGTGACCTGGGGTTCAAGCTGCATCGCCGCAGCGAGTGGGAATCGGAAGGTCGGCTCGAAGCTCTCGCCGTCGCAGGTTGAAATGTTTTGGCCCCAGGACTGCAATGTTCGATACCATTCGGCGGTGTCCTCGATCTTCAGGGCGGGCCGGATGGCAGCGAACCATTCGGACATTTCGATTTTTTTTGCCTTGTCGCGCCAATCGGCGTCGCCGTTTTCCTCGAAACCGCCGAGGTCTACTTCGCGGTCGCCGAAGCGAGATTCAAAGCGGCCGGGCGAGCGAAAGTGCTGCGCAACGTCGTTGCGCAGCTCCATCAAAGCATCGACGGTCCGGACGGCTTCGCCCACCTGCCCACTACTCGGCGCGGGCCAGAGGGCGGTGGGATAACCGACGTAGAAGCAGATGGGGAAGTGGCGGCCGCGCATGTCGCCGCCGTAGTCTTGAATGGAGGCGAAGGCGGTCATGCCGGATTTTGGAAGTCGGAGGACGCAGCCGGCGAGGGGCAGGCGATCGGTTCCGGCGCGGGCTTCGATTCCGGAGGTGTCTGACCTGCTCAAGGCGCGGGAGTGATAAATCTCGTAGCCCTTCATGAGCCACTCATTCATTTCAGCGGCCCAGTCGGCGTCGCTGGGCGAGGTGTAATAGTCGGCGTAGGTGGGGAGCTTTCCGAACCAGCGGATGCGCGGATCGGGCTTGAGATCGGGACCTTTTTTGGATTTGAAAAGATCTGTCCAGCCCATGGCACACCCTTGATCGGTGACGCGTTCCAAAAAAGAACGCGCGGTCAGCCGGGAAGTTGCTTCAGTGTATGAAACGCCTGGGGCAATGGCCGCTCCAGCTTGAACTCAAATTTTGTTCCAACGAGGGAATCCGCATCTTTCAGCTTCTTCGCCTGCTCAATGTCGGCGAGGGCCTGCGACTCATTCATTTTGGTGTAAAGTGCCTTGAGGTCCCAGGCAATGCCGACGCGCCAGAGCATTCGAGAGGAATCCGGCGTGCCGACCTGGTTCAGGAACGCGGGGAAAAACAACTGGTCGATCTCGCCGGACTCACCTATTGACACTCTTGGATATTTGACTTTGTAAAGGCCCTCTCCCCAGAGACTGATGGTGGCGGGCTGAGAACCGCCGCTGGGCGGCCAGGCCCACGTGGCATCGATCGTTTGACCCTGTGATGTCAGAGTCATGGTGATTTTGTCTCCGCCCTCCTTGCCGCGCAGGCCCAGCTCTAAATCGGCCTTGCTGAGGAAATTTGCCGGCCCGGTGTCGGGGGCCGCGCCTGGCCATCGCGACCGATCCACGGCGTTGACCCACCAATCCACGCCCAGATGCCGCCCGGCCTTGAAATCGTGGTCCATTTTGATGTTCACGGTCACGGGCTTTTGATAAGCGGTCGCGTCGTCCGGGGCGATGAATTGGCGCCAGTCGGTGCAGGCCAGATAAAACGGCCTGCGAACCTTATATCCCTCGAGGGTTTCGTCGAGCGGCTTGAAGAGGCCTTCAGCCACGATGACCTGTCGAAGAAATTCTTCAAACTTTGCGGGATCAACAGAGTCGATAATAACGCCTTGGACGTAAGGCAATTGCTCCTGGGTGAATGAGGATTTCTGCTGGAGCGCAATCAGGCGGCCCTGGACCTCGCGGTCGGCGATCTTCCGGCAGTGCTGGGCGGCTTCGAGCGAAGACTTCACATAGACCAGATCCTGCAGAAGGCGAGCCAATTGGGCATCGTATAATTTCCACTCGATCGGCTCGCAGGGCTTTTGTTCACTGTCTGCAAAGTTGTCGGGCAGCTCGGCGTAACCTCCAACCGTATCCGCGAATTTCGCCCATCCAATCTGAATTTTTTCTCCCACGGCGTCCCAGGGGCGGTCCCGGTCAAGCCCCGGATAGTCGCGGATGTCGCGCTGAAATTGAGTGGAGGACCAGGACTTGTTTCGCGCTTCAACGAGCAGGTTGTGATCATCGCTCCAGTCTTCGCCGCCCCATTGGTCATCGGCCCAGGCGACGTGCTCGAGCAATTCGGCGGTGGCATTGCCCAGCGCGCTGGAGGCCTGGTTGCGAAAGGTCTTCAACTCAGCGCGCACGTTTTTCCAGTTTTTCGCTTTTGAGACTGAATTCAGTTCAGTGAAGTTCACCCCGTCGTAGGCCGCCTTCCAAGCGTCGAAATAGCGGGCGAGATAGGCGGCCTTGGCTTTCGCCACCGCCTCGGCGAGACCTGCCATTGGGTTGACACCCTTGGGGGCCAGGTAGTAACTGGAATCTAGGCCGGTCAAAGCGGCGAGCGGGCCAACCTGCTCAAAGGCCTCCAAGAGGAATCCGCGGGTGGCGCAGGCGGGCACGTTCTGGGTGTGTATTCGATCACTCGCCGTGGACGTTCGGGCCGGCGCCTTTCTGGGGGGGGCGCCTTTCGAACGCCGGGGAGCGAGGGCGCCAAACGGATCGTCATGCTCGGGTGGGGCGACCTGCTCGGGCTGGTCCGGTGATTTCTCAGGCAGTGTCGATGCTTCCGGGGGCAGAATGCTGTAATAACTGCCCTGAAGCTTGTTGAAATCGGGCACCAACTCGGCGAGGCCCCAGGCATGCTCGCCGGAGCTCGCGCTCAAGGCGGTGGAAAAAGCGTCGAGGGTCATCGCTAGATTGCCGCGCGCCACCAGGACCGCCAGGACGTTGCGGAATTTTTCCAGATGGTCTGCCCCCCAAATCGCCCGATAGCCCTCGCTGATCGACACGGGCGTCGGGGCGGTTTTCCGGGCGACGGAGACGGAGCGGCCTTGTGACACGATCCTGGCCATCCATTGGTCCAAGGGGCGACGCTCGACCTCGTTTCCCTGGGCGGTGGCGAGCTGCAAGAGTTCGGTCCCGATGTCGGCGAGGGTTTTTCGCACTATTTCGGCATCGGGGGTGATTTCAACACCGCGAATTTTTTCAGCCGGCTCATTGTCAAAGTGTTTCGGCTTCAAGATTTCAGCGTATGCCACAAAAACCTCTTTGATGAGAGGGATGATGGGCATCTTCCGCCGACTTTCTTCGTCGTCCGAAGTCTCCTCGGCGACGCGCGTCGCCTTCTCCACGTCCCAGAGATCTCCGGCGATCAGCGTGCGGCGCAATGTTTCGTTGAGTCCTTCTTCCTCGCCGGACTCGCTGGATTCCCGAAAAACGAAGCCGTGGATCGCGTTGAGGATTTTTGGGCTTTGCTCCGTGGAATCGGGCAGGTCGAGCGCCTCGGCTTTCAGTTCGCCTTCCAGGACGGAGGCCGCATCCGAGGCATATTCAGGATCGAGAGAGCCATCGGGGCGGCGGCCGGAGTAGGCGGCGAAAAAGGTTTCGTACGCTTCGATCCATTTCTTCTGACTGCGTTTGACGGAGGACTCCAACGATTCGAGCCGGGTTTTCCGACGGGCTTTGTCATCGAGCTTCATTTCCCAGCCACACCTGGCGATGGCGGCGGCGAATTTCGCGTGGTTTTCCTCGAACTGCGTCTTAAGAGCCTGCAGATCCTCCTTGCTGTCCACCGGCGTGGTGGCGAGGGCGAGAATCTTCTGATAGCTGCTTCTCACATCGTCGCATGCTTTTCGAATTTCCATCCATTGCTTGACGACCGGGTCGGGATGGTGTTCATCCATCGTGGCCCAGGGCTCAAGATAGACGCGGTAGGTTTCGATGGCCCGGGCGATGGTTCTTTCAGGGGAGAACTTCGCGCCCTTGAGGATGGCCGCTGGATTCAGGTGGGCGGCGCGCTGGGTTTCGGCGACGTATTCCGCGAGCTCCTTTTCGAATTCAGTCCAGGGAATGTCAAGGATGCGATCCACCTTGTTAACGTCTTTTTTGATGAGGATTGCGAAGAGATTCTTGAGCCGGGCCTCGGTCATCTGCGGCTTGGAATCCGGGCGGCCCATGAAAGAGGCCAAATAGATGTATTCTTTCAATGCGGTTGCAAAGCGGTCGGCTTTTTCCTTGTGCTCCTTATTGTTTTCGTAGGGGCCAAGTTCGAAGTCGGCCAACTTGGCCTCGACGCGGCGCAAGGCTTCCTTCAGCACGCCGACTTCGAAGAGTGTGGTACGAATGGTTTGAAGGTGCTCCTGAGGCTCGTCACTTCCGACGAAGAGGGAGAGCATCCAGGCCCAGGCGGGGTTGTCGATCAACTTCTGGCGATGCTCGCCGAGCTTCGCGGAGGTGGCGAGGGCCTTGCTCTCCATCGCAGCGGCCACCGCGGCATCCGGCGGGATGGACTGCTGGGTTTTTTCATCCAGCCGCTCCATGACCATGGCGCGGGCTTCGCCGATCAGGCTTTTGAATTTCAAGCCGCTGACGATAACCAGAGCGATCGCGCCGAGGGCGATGGCGATGGTGGCGAAGCGGAGGCGCTGGGCGAGCTTCTGGTTGCGCTTTTTTTCCTGCTCGTTGCGCATGACGAGGCCGTATTCCTTGAAGACCTTGCGGAAGAAGAGGTCCTTGATGAAGAGGGTTCTGGCCTTGGGATAGAGAGTTTCGAGCGGTTGAAAATTCTGCGCGGCGTCGTTGCCGAGGCGCTCGGCGAGGTGCTTTAGGATGACGGAGCCCTGCTGGGTGGCACTGGTAAAGTAGACGCCGCGGAAGATGAGGTTTTTCACGACGCGGGCCTGCTTGATCATGGGGAAGAGCGTGCGGATGTAAGTCGCGAGCGGATCACCCATCTCGCGGAACTCCTCCGGGAAGCTGTAGGCCAGGCCCAGCTCATGCTCGTCGACGTCGTCGTTCAGGCGGCGGATGCGCAGCTCATTCAGGCGGGAATAGAGTCCGTTGAAATCGGTCTTGAAGTTGTCGGGGTTGTAAAGCTCTTCCGGCTCACCGGGCTTGGACCAACCGAAGATCTGATTGCGATAGGTGATATCGCGCTCGGCGCGGTCGAAGAACTGCATAAAGCCGAGAATCTTGTCGCACTTGGTGACGACCAGCGTGGTCGCGAAAGTGACGCCGAGCCGGGTCTGCAGCTCGCGGAGGCGCTCGAGGGCGGTATTTGCGTCCTGCTCGTGTTTCTCGGGAGAGTCCTGCATGAGATGCTCGGCCGACACGCAGACGATGGCGCCGTTGATGGGATAGCCCTTGCGGCCCTTACCGACGGTATCGAGGAATGAAATCCATTCCTTGTGGTCGGCGTCGTCCTGGGGGTTGCAGAGGCGGCCGGCCATGTCGATGAAGATGGCGTCCTCGGTGAACCACCAGTTGTAGTTGAGGGTGCCAAGCTGATAGCCCTCGGGCTTGCCGGTGGAGAAGGTCAGGCCGCCCTCGTTGACGAGCTTGGTCTTTCCGCACCCTGAATCGCCCATCACGATATACCAGGGCAGATCGTATACGTTGACGTTCAGATTTTTCCGCATTTCGCGGATGGCGTTGAAGAACTTTTCATTGTTGGTTTTGACGGCGGCGCGGACGTCCATGGAGACGGGGCCGCCGCCCTCCTGCCGGGCGAGATCTCCCTCCAGCTTTTTGGCTCGCTTTTTGCCGCCCCGGCCGAAGAGCTTGTAGCACAGCCAGCCGATTCCGGAGAGCACGGCGACGCCGGCTGCAACGCACATGACCAGGACGAACATGGAGACGCCGGGAAAGAGGTGCTCCTTCAATACCCACATGATGCCGAATGGCGAGCCGAGGCCCGCCATGGCCAGGAGCATGCGTAGTTCAGGCGGTAGGCCCTTGAAAGCCGAGATCAGTTTTTTGAACATGCTACACCCCGCTTAAGCGCGCGCCACAAGCGTCGCGAAAAATTCGAGAGATTGGTTTATTCGGCAAAGATAGCGCAAATCGGCGATTGAGCGCCGAGTGGTCGAAACCGGCGCGTCGCGGTTCGACTTAATCATCGGATTCATCGCTTTCGTCATCTTCGTCACTCTCGTCGTTGTCGTCCGAGGATTCGGCGATTTCGGTGTTTGCTGCCTGCGGCCCCGCAAAGTACTCGCCGGCTTCAACTTTTTCCGCGGCCAGCTCGATGTCCTTGACGGCGCTGGACCATGCCAGGCGGAACACTATGAGGGACATGACGATCACGGACAGCATGATGGCGGCGACAATTCCGAGGCTGACGCCGAGGCGATAGTCCACGCGGACTTCGGCGACGTTTTCGTAGGCCTCGGGAAACATTTCCTTGGACCGGGTGTGAGCGTAGGCCGGGAGGCGTGAATAGAGCCGCCTGGTGTATTCGGCCAGTTCCTGCGGGCGATCGTGGTAGCGGCCCTTGAAGCCGAGGCGGAGGGCGACGAAATAGAGATTCAGCATCTCGGCCAGCTCGTCCTTGTCGCGGCGGTCGCGCCTTTCGGCGGTTTCGTATTCTTTCTGCAGCTCATCGCAGGCTTCGAAGAACTTGTCGCCGCCGAGGGACTCGACGTGATTCAATACTTCCGGATCGGTTTCGAAGCGGCTGTCGAACCAGAAGGATTGCCCGGCCCAGACCGTATTCAACATCTTGTAGTCGATGAGATAGACGAGCATCGCTTTGGTGCCCTTGTCGGGATCATTCCATAAGCGCTCTGAGGCGGGGTCTTCGCGGGCGATGTCCTCGGCGTCGCGAATGGCGGTGAGGGCCTCAAATCGAACCTGCTCGGGGGCGGGCACGTTTCCGTGCTTCACCTGTCGGGCGAAGTTGATGAGGAATTCAAAGACGGGCCATGCCGTCTCCGTGAGCTTGTGCGTCGTGTTCCGCTCCGCCATCGATTTCACACCCGTGAATGTTGGTTACTTGGTGACAACGTAAAGGGCCGGCTTGAAACGCGTCATTCCGGGAAGCTGTCCCTCACGAATGCTCATGCGAATGCCCCGTTCCTGCTCACACTCTTTCCAATAGTCGGTGCGGTCGGGGCCGATGGTTTTGTCTACCTTGAAATAATGCAGGCTCTGCCGCCGGGGGAGGACGCCCGCGGGGACCGACTTGATCTGCAGCCCCAAACCCCGCACGGCGATGTTGTGGATCTTGCGAGAGCGCGTGGGCGACGCCAGCTTCATGTCGAGCTTCTGGTAAATGTGATTGTACAGTTCGTTGATGTCGAGTTCGTCGGAAATCAACGCGACAAACATCTCTGAATTGTCGTCGATCCACTTGCGATCGAGCTCGACTTCGAGGCCTTCGCGGCCGGTTTCGTCCTTTTTGAGCGAGAAGGGTCTTTCGACATAGGCGATGGGCCGCATGGCTTCGAGGAGGACCACGATGCGCGCGCGAAGACGTTCGAGACTCTCGGTGGGTCGATCGTGGTCGTATGCGGGAATGTCCATCGGGACCAGGTCGTCATGAAAGACCGAAAGATGCCCGACGAGCCGCGCGTATGCAGAGAAGATTTCGAAAGGGTGAAGCACGGGACATTGCATCATCGCCTTCATGCCGGCGCGGACTTCATTGAGCACGTGGAGCTTCAGCAGATGCTCGGTGTTGGCGGCGACGCCATCCGTGAACATCATGCGGTGCTCTTTGGCTTCGCGCGCCAGCACCTCGTCCTTGGCCTCGATTTGATCGGCGAGGGACCGGATCATCTTGCTGATACCTGCGTCTGACTGAACGGCGAGCAACGGGCCGGCACCGAGATCATCCATCTCGGGCAACGCCCCGGCGCGATCGGTGCGCTTGATGCGGCCGAGGCGGATGATTTCGAAGCCGGTCATGTCGTCGAACTGGGTGAAGAGCCGGCCGCGAATGCGGCGCATGTAGACGATCTGGGGGTTTTCGCCGGTGTTTTCGTCGCGTTTTGTGAACGGAAAAGGCTCGAACCGCGGGGTTCCGTTGGACGCCTCGGGATTTTCGAGGGACACACTATTGGCACGTACTTCCTGCATGGCGGGGATGCCGAGGAAGACGTCGAGCTGTCCGCGGCCCTGTTCGAGGCTGTCCTTGAAATTGAGCGGATCGACCTCGGTGTTTTCGGGGATGCGGATCCAAGTGCCGTCCTTGAGGCGGAGATGGCAGCGATCGAGGCGGAGCGTGAAATTCTCCAGCGGCTCCGAGGCGACCTGCAACTCGGTAAAGCCCCATGCGAACGGGCGCGTGGAGTCGATGCCGGTGCGCACCAGGTTTTCAAGCCAGCGCTGGCCTGCTTGCAGATGATGCGGCCGAAGGAACATGCCCTCGGACCAGTGAACTTCCGTCCAGAAATTCATGCGTTGCCTCTACAAGACGGGGAGCTTCGACTGGCGGTAACGTCCAGACACCGGTTGATCTCCGCCGCTCCTTCGGAGCGTACTGTCATCGGCCGCATCCAACCCACGGGCTGCGCTTCGCTCGACCCATGGCTACATTCCGTCACCCCTTCGGGGTGAAGAACAAAGTTCTCGATCCGCGAGACGGCGGACGCTCGGTTCGGTCATCGCGGCTGCCCGGGCTCGTCCAAGTCCTTGTCATAATCCGCCTTTGTCAGGCGCTCGACGGAATCGGCGCGGATGCGCACGCCGAGCTCATTGCCGAACCGGGCGGGCTTCCGGAATTCAGCGGGCCGCGTCTGCAGGACGGTGCCGTTCGCATCGGTGAAGCGGCAGAACACAAAAATGACCGATCGCTCGTGATTGGGACTGCCGACCGGGATGTTGCTGAGGACGATTTCATGTTCACCGGACTTGCTGTACTTGCTTCCGCGAATTCGCCCCCCCTGCCGCTCTCCGGCCGTGTCTTCGGCTCGCTCGCAGAAAGAAAGTATTCTTTCACGGGGAATGCGATAGTGAGAGCGATCGTCGGGGTTCTTGGCAGACTCTCGCGTGGGACGGTTCAGAAACCACATATCCGATGTAATCCGCTGGCCGGGAAGAAGGTCGCGATTGATGT
This sequence comes from Phycisphaerae bacterium, assembly GCA_035557035.1. Classification (GTDB taxonomy): domain Bacteria; phylum Planctomycetota; class Phycisphaerae; order UBA1845; family UTPLA1; genus JADJRI01. Next base: position 4,026 of record DATMEE010000333.1, on the reverse strand, counting down.
CTTCGAGCTCGTCCTTGAAGTCGCTGGGGTAGACGGAAACAATATCGACGTCCATGGGGACGCCGTTCCGATCAAAATTCGTGTTGATCACCTCGTCGCGATAGATGGTCAGCTTGCGGGAGCAGCCAGCGAACGGGGCCGCGAGCAACAGGGCCGTTACGCCGAGCGTCCATTTTCCGAGATTTGCCTTCAGCATTCTTGAAATCATCGTTGGTCTCCGGTTCGGGTTCATTTCGCAAAAGGGCGAATCACAGTCCAGAAGCCGATGGATCGCACTCCATCGGCATTTTTTTCCCTAGATCTTTCATAATGTAATTTTGTGAACCTCCGCGATGCTGTGACTTCGCACCTCAAGCATGTGATCGCGAAAGCGCTCGTGGCCGTCATTCCGCAGGAAATCGCGGATCGTCATGGCAGGGTTCGCGCCCATGCAGGCCGGCCCGCGCAACTGTTTTTCAAGTTCGGAAGGGATGCTCTCGACCACGACATCGCCTCCGGTGATCGCGCCCATCGTCCATTTGTTCAGCTCTCGCAGCCTCATCTTCAAGACGCCGACGTGTTTTCCGCCCACGACCGCCACGGTCTTGACAATGGACTCGAGCACATCTTCGCGGCCGCGGTAGGCCTTCCAAGGTCCGGCGACGACTTCATTGTGACGCGTATACCGATCAAGGAAAGGGCGCATCTGGTTTTCAAAATTGTTGGCGAAATAGGCCAACTCCACAAACGAATCGAAAAGCCTTTCAAGTGCCTGCCGATTCGGTTTGACGCCGCCTTCGGCGAGCGGAGGCTTGGCACGCGCGAGGCGCACCCAAACTGTATTCAACAGGTCCTCGGCCCCGGAGTCCACCTGGGTCTTGGTGGAGACGAGCTTTTCCTTCCAGGTTTCGATTTCGCGATCCTTGTCGCCGCGGAGGTTGGCGAACTGGGTCTCCAATTCGGCGACTTTCGCGGTCAGTGACCGTTTTTCGGATTCGAGCGCGTCGACTCGAGTCAGGTCTTGCGACGCCGCGGACGCGCGCTGGGCCTGGAGCTGATAGCGCTCGGCGTCCGTTTCGACGCGGTGAAGGGCGGTGTTCTTGGCGACGAGTTCGGCTTCCAGCTCAGCCTCTTTTTTCCGAGAGTCTTCCAGTCGCTGGCGATGGCTGTCGATGGTTTTTCGGAATTCCTGGTTACGGACCTGCTCGTCGGCAAGCTGTTTGGCGCCATGGGCGAGATCGGCCTTGAGGGTGGCGATTTCATCCTTCAATAATGCAACTTCTTCGGTCGCGACTTGCAATCGGCGTTGAACCGCAACGGCCTGCTCGGCGGCGTCGCGGCCGTTATTGCGGGACTGCTGCTGATCGGCCAGGCCGGCGAGGAGAGCGGCGAAGAGCCGATAGCGATCCGCTTCATCGGTGGCGAGGAGCTGGCTGCGCAGTTGTTCAAGCAGCTCGGGGGCGACTTTGCCCGAGTAATCGGAATCCGGACGTACTTCCAACTTATTCACGGTCGAATCAGACTTTTGAAAAATGCGCGGCGCGACCGGTGGCGTCGGACCGTGGCATCCGGATAATGGGGCTGATGCGCAGCCCACCGATTATCAGTAACTTAGCGAGCGCGCGGACGCGGATCGCCTTGCTGCCTTCGATTATACTTGTGAGTCGGCAAACCACAAGCAGACCTCAGCGCACCAACGCCACGTCGTGACAATGGGCGAAGTCTTTCGCAGAGTCATCATGCTGCCTCCCGACCTGCCGGGAAGCGTCCGCGCCGATCTGGAAAGGAACCTGGCGGCGGCGGTGATCTTCCAGAATCGCCTGGCGGACCAGTCTCCCTTCGTCCTGCGTCTCTACGACAAATTCTGCACCGATGGGCAGAACATCTTCATCGATCACGAGCCGGCAAAGCCACTCGACATCCGTGCCCTTTTCGACCCGGACCTGGAAAAATGCACGGCGTCAGAATGGTTGGCCGTAGCCAGCGGGCTGCTCGAAGCGCTTGCGCAAATCGAATCATCAGGCGAGCCGTCGCGGCCGCACGGGGGAATCGCGCCCGGGGTGGTTCTGAGCACGGACGCGGGACTGTGGAAAGTCACTGACTTTCGGTTTGCACCCACGATTTGCGAAACCCTTGGAATTGCGAGCTATCTAAATCTGGCGGTCGGCCCGCCCGCCGGGGCCGAGCCGGGCGTGGTCGTGACCGGCGCGTGGGAAATCCTGCCGGAGTCGGAAGACGGGCGCGACGACCGAATCTGCGCGTTCATCGACCCGCAGAAATTCGCCGGCGTCTCGGAACACGGGGAGCGGGTGTTTGCCGCATTCGAGGGGGGTTCCGACATGGTCGCGGCGGGCATGATCATCGCCCTGTTCGCCGAGCATCTTCACCCATTTCTGGGCGGTATGCGGGATGCCCATCGTGTCGTGGACATGGCAAGCTTCATGGGTTCGGCGCTGGCGACTCCGATTCGGCGGAAGGACTTCATCGAGTCGAGCGACGAGGCGGTGGTGGCGCTTCGCGACCAACTGAAAAACATGTTGCAGCGGCTTCCGAAGGATCGGCCGCGGGCGTCCGCGGCTGCGGCGGCTTTGCGGCCCTTCTACAAGGACAAGCTTGATTTTACTTCGATACGACACCGACAGGACGAGGCCGAGGCCGATCGGTGGCTGAAGGGCCTGGAGGAATTATTAGAGGCGAGCGCATGGAGTGAACTTGAAAAGTCGCTGGGGTCGCCTCCCTCCGTCCAGGTCTGGCCCGAGCGGGTCAGCCGGCGACTCGAACAGATCAAGAAGAAGGCCGGTGAATTCAGCAATGCCGAGCGGGTGGCGTCCCAACGCGCGGCGGATGGCGAGGCGGCCTCCGCGTGGTTCGGGGAATTCTCCGCGGCGATATCGGCGGAGTCCTGGAACGAAGCCCGCGAGATTCATCGCCGGAAGCCGACGCTGCAATTCTGGCCAGGCGACACTTTGAAGCTGTTGGCTCCACTCGAATCTCAACTTCAAGCGGAGATCAAACGGCTTGACGATCACAACATCGCTCGAAAATGGATCAGCGAGATCGGGCAGTCGATCGAGCTGGGCGACTGGACATCCGCGGAAAAGCGTCTCGCCGCGAGGCCCTCGATTGACAACTGGCCGTCGGAAGTGCTGGAACAGGCCGCCGCCAGGACCGAGCAGGTTCGCTCGCAATTGGATCTCATCAAGGTTCAACACCAGCAGGCCAAGCGCTGGGTTGCGGAAGCCCGTCAGGCGATTAAGAACAGCGCCCACGGCCGCGCGATCGAGATTCTGAATCAGCGTCCGGCGATTCAGTATTGGCCGGACAAGCTCCTTGATGAAGCGGCCCAACTCATCGAGCAATGTGGAGACCGCATCGGCGACGAGGTCGTCGCTCAGCTTCAGCACCATCTTACATTCGTGGAGCGCGCGGCGCGCGCATTCCTGAAGGAGGTGGTGGACGGGACTTTTCAGGACACGCTCGACGCGGCCACGCTCTCGCTCATGATCGATAGCGACCAGATTCTGTCCGAGGATTCGATGAATCGGGGGCGCGCGGTGATGGTGGTCAGCCTGCCGGCGAAACCGGATGTGAAGGAAAGCCCGGCGCTCCGCGTTCCTTTCGAATACGACCTCGATCAGAAGTCGCGGCCGATTTCTGATCCGGATCGGCGCGTTCAGTCGCAGATCGTGGAGTCCATGGGGAGCCAGCTTGCCGGTCTCCAGGCGAAGAGCATTCCTGACTTCGCGGCGCGCCTGAAGAAGGGGTTGTTTCCCAATGCTTCGCTGCGAATGGATCACAAGGGCTATGGATCGAAGGCGAAGGCCGTATTCGCCTACTCCAAAGACCCGAAGGACACGCTCAATCTCACACTGGCGTGGGACCTTCGGCGCATGGAATGGACGCTGAGCGATGCCGATGCCCTGGCAACAAGACTGGCGGAGCGAATTTCGTCATCGGCCCGGGCGCGGGTGCTGGAAAGCGTCATCGGCGAGGCACCCCTTCTCGCGGAGTATCAGGCGCAGCTTCAGGTCGAGCTCGATCTGCCCG
>DATMEE010000332.1:0-8550 GCA_035557035.1 Phycisphaerae bacterium | reverse complement strand
GCAGCGCATTCGGGAAAACCGTGTCTTCTCCCATCAGCCATCGAACGCCATCGGGAAACCCGTCCACCTCGTTACTACAGCCTGATCCCCGCAGATCGTTGCCCAGATCAAGGCCCGGCCCGGTGGGATGGCTCGGCCAGGGTATTCCACCGGGCGCGCCGGCAAACGCCGCGTTTCCGTTGAAGAGGTCGATCAATTCGCCGAACACGTCGGAATAGGATTCATTCAACTGGCCCGACTGGTTCTGATAGATGAGATCAGCGGTGTACTGAGTGACGCCGTGGGTGAGTTCGTGTGCAACCACGTCATCAGTGACGAGCCCGGTGCAAAATGCCATCTGCACGCCGTTCCAAAATGCATTGGGACATGGGGGCGCGGTCGAATTGACCGTCGCGATCATGGTCAGACCGTTTCCGTCGATGCCGTCGCGACCGAAGGCGCGTTGAAAATAGTCGTAAGTGTCGCCGTAATAGTCGTAAGCCCGGTTGACGTCTTCGGGCGAAGCCACGATCGGGTCGCCTTCGCCGCGCGCCAAGAGACCAGGGAGCGAAAAGCCGCCGTTGCCGTTGTAAATGTCGCGATCCCTGGCCGTGTGAATCATCGACCAGCGATCGAGAATCTCGCCGCCGGCGGCATCGACAAAAAACGCCTCGCGGAGCGGGATCGCAAAATCGGAGAGGATGATGTGATACGCCAGTTTGACGCCCGACGCCGGGTCGCCGTACCAGCCCGGATCAACGATGACCAATTCACTTTTCTCGACCGTGGGCGCCGCGCCGCCGACCTCATTCAGCGTCAATAATTCGGCCTCGGCCGCGGAGAGGGATGGATTCATTTCCAGCTTGTGCGAAATCGCATAAAAACGGCCGTTGACCGACATGATTTCGCCCGCGGCATTCTGGTGGACCTTGAGAACTCCCGAAAAAACGGCCACGCCATGGTGAACCTGCTGGTAGTTCGTGTGCGTCCAGCCGATCAGGTCAGTTTCAACCCGGGTCGAGACCAGTTGCGTCGCGGCATCAGTGATTCCGAACAAGTGCCCGTGCGCGGAAAAGAAGTCTTCCGGTGTCGGACGGACAAGCGCCAACGGAATGGCCGCGTTCGCGGTGACGTCAATCGGTTGGCCGTCCGCGCCGCGCACGAACGTCACAAGGCCGTCCCGCTGCGATCGAATTTCAGGTTCGGCTGCCATGATTTGGCGGGGGCGGACGATCGCCGTCAGCAGGCAGAACGACGCAATGGACAGGGAAAGGGCATGACGAGAAGGGGCGCTGCAAAAATGATACATTTTGATCCTCGGTCCTTCGCCGGAAACCGGCGCGGACATACTCCACCAATGGTGCTGTTGAAGAGCTCTGCCCGCCGTGGTCGGATGGCGGACCCCACTCCACCCCGAGCGTTCGAGGGTGTATAACCATTCTACCGGGCCGAGGCCGGGATGTCTGCCCTTTTTTCGGTCGAATTTTTGGGCGATGCGTGACGTCGCGAAATAGCAACAGTCTTGGGGACTCTAAGATCAGGCCGGGCTTTCGGGAGATGCCATGTCAAGCGTGTTTTCAATCAAGCCCCGCACTCTCTCCTGCATCTCCATCGCTTTGGGCATCGGCGCCACTCACCCCGGATGGGTGCAAGCCGGTTCGACGGTCGCCGGCGAGCGATACCAGGTCATTTGTGATTTTGACGACGACGCGATTGCGCGATCCGCGCTCGAGGCAGCGGAAGCAGCATGGCCGGTGGTGACCGAATTATTCGGTGTAGAGACCGACAAATCGACGCAGCGCCTTCAGATTCATATTTACAGGCAGATCGCGGATTACCAAACTGCCGAGGCGCAACGGACCGGAGGGCGTTTCCGGGACAACCTTTGCTTTTCATCGCATGAAGACAAGTCCTCGCACATCGCCATCCAGCCGCCTTGCAGTGACGACGTGTTGATGCGCATCGGCCTGCCGGGGTTGACGCGAATGCTGGTCGCGCACGAGGCGGCGCATCTGGCGGTGTATTCGACAATTCCCAATTTCGAATCCCATCCCGAGTGGCTGGCCGAAGGGTATGCGCTGTATGCCGCCGCCGAGGTCCACCGGCGAAAAAAATGGGCATCGAGCACGGGCGACAACCCCTATCTCTCAAGCATGGTCAAGTCAGCTCAGCAAACAAACGCGGGACGAAACGCACCATCGATCAGCCGAATTGTCGCCGGGAAGTGCCAGTCGCTTGCCACAAATGATCGCTACGCACTCTACTGGCTCCTGTTTGAATTCTTGCTGAACGACAAGGAAGACGGCCCGAAGTTTCGTAAATTCCTTGGGAAGTCCCGGCGCTTGGGCGGCGGTTCGGAATACGCCGTCCAACTTGGAAAAGTATTCCGCAAAGAAATTGGCGCGGGCGGAAAACTCACGGGGGCGGATGCGAAGTTCAAGAAGTATGTTAAGGATCTCCCGGCGAGATGGAGCGAACAGTTCCGTTCATTAGACGTTCAAAAGGCCAAGTGGATTCAATGCGCGTTTCCAGATTCCCACGCATTGGCCTGGAGCACGCGATCCATCAAAGCGGAGAGTTTTCGCATTAACGGAGCGTTCGAAATCTTGCCGAGCGGCGACGGGGAAAAACTGATGCACGTCATGCTCGGCAAGGCAGGTTCGCAGTTCATTTTTGTCTCATTCACATCGACTGGCCGTGTGATTGTTCGGCAGGTCTTCTGGAGCGAAAATCGCAGCGATTTTCTGGCCGACGTGAAGACGCCGATCGCCGAGGGCAAACGCACGAAATTCAGCATCGCTGTTAAGGGCGATGTGCTCACGGTATTCCTCGAAGGCAAACAGATCGCAAGATGCAACGCGCGCGGAAAAAAGTTGACAGGCCCCTGGGGCGTCGGGGTTGAGAAGGGATGCGCCGGCATCTGGCGAGAGGTGAAGGTGCTCTCAAAGGTCGCGCGAAAGAAGTCGAGCCGGAAGCCGAAGTAAGCTCGTCGATTACCCGCGTCGCAGCAGCAGCACGCTAATGTCTTCGGAGTGGTTTCCGCCCTGCAAAAAGTCGCTGAGGTCGGCGGCGAATTCATTGAGTACATGTCCCGGCGTGTCGCCCAGCCCGTCTGCGATCGTCTCGCACAGGCCGGCGAAGCCTAGCGATTGATCGGCCTGATTCTTCGCCGTCTCGACCCCGTCGGTTGTCAGCACCAGCGACTCTCCCTTTCCGAGTTGATAAGACTGTCCCTGATACACCGGGCCGCGAACCTGGCCGACCGGTGGGGTTGACTCCAATTGGATACGTTCGACCTCGCCGGTCGAACGCACCTGCGCGGCCAGAATGCGCGTGCCAGCCGAGCAAAGATCGACCTTTCCGCTGGTCGGGCAGATGCGCGCGACGACCAGGTCGACGTACGTGTCCTTGTCCGAATCGAACAGAATCCAGTTCAGAGCGCGAGCAAAAAGGTGAGGCGCCTCGCCGTACAGCGCGGCAGATCGAAACGCCGCGCGGATTTCACCGAAGGTGCGCGGCAACGCGTTGATCGGCCAGTGGACCTTGGCGAGCAGGAGTGCCGCGGTCTTGTCCCGGAGCTGGACGACGTCGTAGAGATCGCAGCATTGCGCCCGGCCGAGGTGCCGGTAGGCGGCGACTTGCAGGTCCTCCCACTGGGGCAAGGCCTTCGGAGTCAGCGCATCCTGGGTACCGCGGGCGATGGCCAGTTCGGTGGCGATGGCCGCGCGGCGAATCGCGAAGGCGCGGCGCATGCTCGAATCGATCGGCATGGCGGCGCTGCAGGCCAGCGCCTTGAACGCAATGAGCGCCTTCAGGTCGTAGGCCGCGTCTCCGGCGTCATTCTCCAGATAGAGCATTCCCAGATTGAAGCTCTGTCCGACCAGCGGCACGGCCATCGCCGACCCGACGCCCTCGTGGGGCGCCTGCGGGATGCAAAGATGGTGCGCCAGCTTGATGCACCGCGCCTCGGTCACCTGGCTGAACGGCGGCCGGCTGATGGACTTGCCCGCGGGGGTTTGCCCGAACGACCAGTCGAACTCGTCCTTTTCGGTCTTGCGGACGCCGATCCAGGCGCGCTTCGCGTCGAACTGCCGTGCCACTGCGCGAAGCACTGGCGGCAGCATGTCGCCGACGGTCTCACATTGTGCGAGCCGCAGCGACAGGAGCGTCATCTGCTCGAGCTGGTCGCGCGTGATGGTCATGTCCTCGTTTTCCTTGAGGATGATCGTGTCGAGGGGAAGCGTGTCGCCGTGGGTGCGCAGGAGGGCGATCATGCGATCGTGCTGCAAGTCGTTACGGCTGCGCTCGGACTCGAAGAAAAACTTGATCGAAAAGTCGCCGCACTCGATCTCGTCGGCATGTTGCAGCTTGGCGCGCGTTTTCTGCACGGCGCGATTCAGGCAGGTGGGAACGGCCAGGTCCAGCACTTCGAGCCACCACTCGCCTGCGTCGTCCTGGGAGATATTGGCCTGGTGCTTGCCGAGGCGGGGATCTGGCAGGTGGATGTTGCAGTTTGTATCGGAACCGATGGTGACTTGGCCGCCTTCCATCCGAAGGCTGTTCCGAAGCCGCTGCTTTTCGAGAATCATCAGTCGCATATACGACTCCTTCATCTCGTCCCGAGGACGGCGGCGATGTTCTTCGTAGGCCCTGAAGAAAACCTGCGCTCAATCTTAATAATACTGCGCGTTCTACGCCCGGGCAATTAAGCACGCCTTTTCGAGGCCGAAGCGCTAGCGAGGCGAATCATGCAGCTTGCTGAGGCAAATAGCGCTTCGGGAGGCCTAGAATGCCTCGCTAGCGCTTCGGCCTCAGAATTCAATGTTTTCACGCGGAGGCGCCCGAATAGCGCCGCAGCCCCCGCCGAAAAATCCACGAAGAAAGCAGCAGCGCCGCGAGCGCCAGAATCGAGGCGAACAGCGGCACACGCGGCGACATGCCCGTGACCGGGTCTCCGAGCAGGCTCGCCGCCGGAAAGGTCGTGATGAACGCCACCGGAATCAGGTACGTCAGTCCCCACTGCATCCAGGGCGGATAAATCTGAATCGGGAAGCGGCCGGCCTCGAAGATGTTCCAGAAGATCATCTCGATGTTCTCGATCCGCACGATCCAGAAACACACGGCCGCCAGCGTCAACCACACGGCATACACGATCGTGAACGACGCGATCATCATGAACACGAACAGCACTACCTGCGGAAGAGGAATCGTCCCCAACAGCTTGTGGCACCCGTAAAGCGCCAGGGCCGCCCCGAGAACCACATCGGTGATCCGCCACACGACAAACTCGCGCACGCTCACGTGAAACTGCGCGTCCAGCGGCGCCAGCAGCAGAAAGTCGAAGGAGCCGCTGCGGATGTCCTCCATCACCTTGCGCATGTTCGGAACGATGAACATGCGTATCCCGCCGGCCACGATGCGGAACACGCCGACCAGCACCAGCATGTGTTCCACCCGCCAGCCCGCCAGCGACTCGGTGTTGGAAAACACCGTCGCGACCGCGAGCAATTCGCCAAACAGATGGCCCAGTGATACGAACAGTCGCACAAAAAAATCAAACCGATACGCGGCAAAATTCTGCACGCTCACGCGGATAAACAATCCAATAAGGCGAACCGCCCGTATCATCCGCTCACCGCCGTATAACGCTTCAACCCCGCGCGCCACAGGACACGAAATGCCACTACCAGGACCCCCAGCCAGCCCAGTTGCGCGATCAATCCCCAGACAGTCTCCGCCCCCGACAGCCGGCCTCCAACCAGCAGCTCCGTCGGAAACTCGTACATCCATCGAAACGGCAGCGCCTTCGCCACCGGCACGACGTACCACGGCAGCGCCTCAATCGGCGCGAATCGCCCGCCGGCGAACATCGACAATGCAAAAAATGCCTCGCCCAGCGCGTCCAGCTTGGGCGCCCAGAATGCGGCCATCGCCATCACGTAACTCAGCAGGTACGCCAGCGCCGACCCCAGCACCATCGCCGCCAGCCCGGCCGCGACTTCCCACCATTCCGGTTGAAACTTCGGCTTCACGATCCACGCAAAGATCGCCCACATCGGCACGACGAACATCAGCGTGACCACCTTGTACGCCATGTTCGCCCCGATCGACTGCCACATCGGCAGCACCGGCTTGAGCAACTGCGCCGACATAGACCCGCTGCGCACGAGATAACCCATCTCGTACACGTCCCACGCCGCGGTCACGTGCCCCACGATCATCATCATCAGAAAATACGCCGCGAACGACGCCTGGTCATAGCCCGCGATCACACCTGAGGAGGAGCCGCTCGCGGCCGCGCTCCACATGGCGTAGAGCACGGCCGGGCTGATGACGCCCCAGACGCTCCAGAGCAGCACCTCGCCGCGATACTGCATCATGACCGCGAGGTGAGCGCGGAAATGTGCGGCCAGCGCCCGCATCGGGAGGTTCATTGCGTGGCCGCTCCTCCGAAGACGCGCTGGATGACGTCTTCGATGGGGGGGTCCTCGATGGTGAGGTCGAGCACGGGCAGGTCCGTCAGCAGGCGAGATGTCACCGCAGCGGCATTCTCCTTGGGCACCCGGATCGCCGCCTTGCGCGGCTCCAGCGACAGAACGTCGCCCAGCGACGCCAGATCGTATCCGTTCAGATCGCGATCGAGGTCGATTTTAATGACCTTGTACGGCGCCAGCTTCTGCGACAGGTCCGGCAGCAGCCCGTCGAACAGAATGCGCCCCTTGTCGATGACGATGATTCGCCGGCACAGAGCCGATACGTCGGCCATGTAATGGCTGGTGAGAATGATGGTCGCGCCGTACTTGCGGTTGTAGTCGCGGATGAACTCGCGGATGCGGGCCTGCATGGCGATGTCGACCCCGATGGTCGGCTCGTCGAGAAATAGCACGGAAGGGCGGTGCAATAGCGACACGCAGATTTCGCACTTCATCCGCTCGCCGAGTGAAAGCGAGCGAACCTGTTTCTTCAGCACCTCGCGAATGTCGAGCAGCTCGATCAGCTCGTTCAGTGTCTCGTCAAACTGGGCCTTCGGCACGCCGAAGACCGCACCGTGAACGATGAACGAATCCATGGCCGGCAGGTCCCAGTGGAGCTGGGAGCGCTGGCCCATCAACATGCTGATGCGGCGTAGATAATCCGACTCGCGACGCCACGGCACGTGCCCCATGACCGATACGGTGCCGGATGTCGGGTGCAACAGCCCCGACAGCATCTTCAAAGTGGTGGTCTTGCCAGCCCCGTTCGGCCCCAGAAACCCGACGATTTCCCCCTCCTCGATCTTGAATGCGATGCCGTCGACCGCGCGCACTTCCTTGTACCGCCGGCGAAAAACGCTACGCAGCGAAGCGACAAACCCCGCCTCGCGCTCCGGCACGCGAAAAACCTTCGACAAATTCTCCACTTCGATCTGGGGCATGCACGGAGTTTCCACGGTACGGGAACGCGGTGTTCTTGGTGATCGTAACTGGAGATATCCGATTTGGCATCGGCCCGGAAGGGCGGACGCAAAACAGAGCCGCGACCGTAAGGGAGCCGGTCACCCCTGAATAAGAGGGGGGTCCCCGACCGGCGCGATTGAGCCGAAGTACTCCCTGGCTTCAAACGCCAACGGCGTTTCGCCCTCTAGCCCAGGGTTGGTCGCAGCAGCGACCTACCCTGGGGTGTCTAGAATCTGGCATTTCAACCCCATCTGGGTTGCGCCGCTCCCGCAAATCAAAACGGGAGCCGCCTCGGAGGGGCGACGAATCGCCGCCCGCCGAGGCGGCCGGAGTGGGGCATTCAGAACCCACCACGGGAGTGGTGGGACTGCCCCGCACTTCCGTGCGGGGTTCTGATTGAGCGTCACTTTCGCGAACGAAGCAACTACTTCGGTTCAAATACTTCCTCATCGCCCGCCGACTTCACGATCACCTTGCAGCGCACCTTCTGCTGCGTCGTCCCGGTGCCGTCTGCCTGGCTCCCGTCGATGCAGATGATCCGATCTTTCATTTCGCCGCCGTCCGTCGTCCAGAAGCCGCCGGCGCGCGACTTGAAATACTCGTGCATCTCGCTCTCGGTCAGCTCGCCGTCGTCATTTCCGTCGGCCGCGGGAAATTGCGCCAGGATCTTCTTGTGCACGCCCTTCATTTCCTTCGCCATGAAGGCGTCGCGCTCGGCGGCCGACACCGCGCCATTGTCGTCCGTGTCCGCCTCGGGATGCATCTCTTTGAAATCGGCCAGCGGCAGCATCTCAACCGCCGTCATGGCCGCGCGAAGCTGAGCCGCCGAAGGAACCCCGGCGACATTGGCCACCAGCCACTCCGCCACGCCGGCGTTCGGCGGCTGCGTCGTCCATGCGAACTGGGGAAGTCCGGCATGCCGCATTTTGATCTTGAGCGGCCCAGCCGCAACGCCGCCAGCGATGGCCGCATCTACCTTGCGAACGATCACGTCGTGGATCGCTTCATCTCCGTCGCCATCCACGACCTGCACATCGCAGTCCACGTCCAGCTCGATCCCCTCGACCTCCGCATCGCTATGGGGCAGCTTCACCACCACGTCTTCGTCGCACTCAACCGGCACGCAAATCGCTTT
>DATMEE010000331.1:0-18695 GCA_035557035.1 Phycisphaerae bacterium | reverse complement strand
ACTTCGAGGGGGATGTCGTGATCGCGCATGAAGTGCAGCAGCGCCTCGCGCGGGATGCGACGAAACTTCGAGCCCGGCACGCGAAAGCCGTGCAGTTTGCCACTGTCGAAGCAGCGAATCACCGTCTGCTGACTGATGCGGCAAATGTCGGCAACTTCACCGGTGGTGAACACCGACTTTGAACGCCAGTCGGCGGGATCGAGTTCGCTCAGAGCGTCGGCCACGAGTTCCTCAGCGCGTTTGGAGAATTGCCGGCCGCTCATATTACCCATCCCCCCCAAATTAACAAGGCTATTCGGGTATCGAGCCAAACTGCTCATTGCTTGATCGCTGATTCAAATGGAGCGGATAGATTTGACCAGCGCGGCTATGGGACCTCGTTTAGATCGGACCGATTCGCTGTTTTGAATCCGTTGTGGGATGCGGGAGTTATTCTATTTTGAAAATCGCATCCAGATCGCGAGCGCCGTGAAATACATGTAACACTTCGATACCGCCCAGAACTTCGCGATAAAAAATGAGATAATTATTGAATCCAGGCACCGGCCAGGACCTGATCTGCCTTAGTTCATTACGAATGAATTCCCGCTTGCATCCCATTCCAGGCATTCTCAATAGTGACTCGAAAGCCTCGTTTACCGCGGCAAGAAATCGTCGGGCCGCAGATTCGTTGTCTAAGGCAATGTACTCCGCGAGGTCATCGATTTCTGCTTGCGCTGCGGGTCGAATCCTTAGATTCATTTGGCAGCACTCTTCTTTTTGATTCTGCGCTCTAATTCGCGGCGACGATCTTCCCAGAACTCGGGCGTCACTTTGATCGGCTCGCCGCTTTCGAGATTGGCAAGCAGCTTCGCCTCGATCTGATCGCGGATTCTCCGCTTCTGCTCTTCGCGTACAAGCTGGCGGAAAAACTCGCTGATCGTGCCGTAGCCGCCCTGCGCGATCTGTTCATCGACCCAAGTGCGCATCTCTTCCGGCAATGAAATGTTGAGGGTGGTTCTCATGCTCCTAATTGTAGCATTGTGGCGGATTGTGGCAATATGTGGCCGACGATTAAGTGTTTTCCTGGCGGGTTTAGGAGAATTTCGGCGGGCCCTGACGCGCCCCGGCATTCAGATACAGCAGAAGCACCGAAATATCGGCCGGACTGATCCCGCTGATGCGCTGGGCCTGGCCGACGCTAAGAGGCGACACGCGCGACAACTTTTCTCGCGCCTCGAAGCGAAGCTGCCTCAGTGAAGCGAAATCGAAATTCGCCGGAATCGCCCGTGATTCCATGCGTGCGAATCGTTCGACCTCGCGCTCCTGACGGCGAATGTAGCCGCCGTACTTCGCCTCGATGTGAACGGCCGTGAGCGCTTCTTCGAGCAGCGCAGTGGAGGCGGCCCGGAGCGAATCCGGCAGAACCGTTTTCCATTCGGACCAGTTCAGCGTGCCGGCGACGCCGCAATCGCTCCGGCCGAGCCAATCCCAAAAAGACAGCCCGTCGTGCCGCGATGTGCGCGCCCAATGCTCGATGACCTTCGCGGCCTCCCGCTTGAGGTTGAACCGTGCCCAACGATTGTCATCAACCAGGCCGAGCTCACGTCCGAGGGGTGTCAGGCGGACGTCGGCGTTGTCGCTGCGCAAGAGGAGTCGATACTCCGCGCGGGAGGTGAACATGCGATAGGGTTCGATCGTGCCCTTCGTGACCAGGTCGTCGATCATCACCGCGATGTAACTCTGATCGCGGCGCATCACGAACGGCTTGCGGTCCAGCACCGACAAGGCCGCGTTGATGCCGGCGACGATGCCCTGGCCCGCGGCCTCCTCGTAGCCGCTGGTGCCATTGATCTGGCCTGCCAGATACAACCCTTCGACGAGCTTTGTTTCCAGCGTGGCCTTCGTCTGGTGCGGCGGCACAAAATCGTACTCCACGGCGTAGCCATGCTGGACGATCCGCGCGTTTTCAAGCCCGGCGATGGACCGCACCATCGGCTCCTGCACGTCGATCGGCAGCGAGGTGCTGATGCCGTTGCAATAAACCCGGTCGCTGTCGTAGCCCTCCGGCTCGAGAAAAATCTGGTGCCGGTCCTTCTCGGCAAAGCGCACGACCTTGTCCTCGATGCTCGGGCAGTAGCGTGGACCAGTGCTTTGAATTTGGCCCGAATACATCGGCGCGCGATCCAGATTGCCGCGGATCAGCTCGTGCGTGCGCTCGTTCGTGTAGGTGATCCAGCAGTTGATCTGCGGCTGGGTGATGCGGTCGTTCATGAACGAGAACGGCGCCGGCACGTTGTCACCGGGCTGGACCTCCAGGCCGGCGTAGTCGATCGATTCGCGCGCGATCCGCGGCGGAGTGCCGGTCTTCAAACGGCCCAGCTCGAAGCCCAGCGATCGCAGAGTAGCGCTCAGCCCGGCGGCGGCGCCTTCGCCGATGCGCCCCCCCTCGGTCTTCTTATCGCCCATGTGCATCAGGGCGCGAAGAAAGGTGCCCGTGGTGATGACGATGCAGCGGCACCCAAATTCTCTGCCGTCCGACAATCGAATGCCGGTCACCCGTTGACTCAGCATGACGCCGCCTGCACCCGGCCCCTGACGGGGCGGGGCTAAACGGGCAACCTTGATCGATTCAACCATGCCCCCCGTAATCGTGAGATTGGGTGTTGCATCGAGCAGACTCTGAACGGCGTTCGCATACAACGTGCGATCGCACTGCGCCCGCGGCGACCAGACCGACGGTCCCTTGCGGCGATTGAGCATCCGAAACTGAATGCCGCCCACGTCGGTCGCCAGCCCCATCAGCCCGCCCAGCGCGTCGATCTCGCGGACCATCTGACCCTTGCCGATGCCGCCGATCGCCGGGTTGCAGCTCATGCGGCCGATGGCGGCGCGATCCATCGTGACCAGCAACGTCGGCACGCCGAGGCGCGCCGCGGCCCAGGACGCCTCAGTGCCGGCATGGCCGCCGCCAACCACGATGATCTCGAACTGCCGATTCATGCTGCAATGATAATGGGAGGACGCTGAAAAAGAATCAGGGCGATCCGGCTCGATAAGCCGAATCGCCCTGAAGTTATTGCATTGATCGACTTCTGGAACGACGCGCCCCGGACTTTCGTCCGGGCAACCGCATCTCACATTACGGCTGGTTCGATGCGTTCAATCCGAAGCTGTTGCCGTAGATCAGATACGCCTCGCCCGAAGCCTGACGCCGCTCGCTCGGTGCGATGATGTTGATGAAGTCGGCCTGCGGAGCGCCGAGAATGACATCCACAAAGCCGTCGCCATCGATGTCTCCGACGCGCGAAACGACCTCAACCGGTCCTTCATCGGGTGTCGCATCGTTGACGCCGCTGTTCTTTTCGAATCCGCCGACGAAGACCATGCCCTTCAGGACGCGCGTGCCCTGGTTGTTGCGGCGATTGAGGTCCTGTGGAAGCACGAAGGTCTTGTTGGTGAGCAATGCCACGTCGCCATAGACCAGATACGCAACACCGAGACGAGTCATCTCGGTCACCTGGATGTTCGTGGCGCCTCCGCCCGGGCCACGGGCGGTCACCCAGCCCGAAAGCGAGGTGAAGGTGCGGCGGACGAAGTTGATCGTCGGCGTGTCGGGCAGCGGCGCGGGGAACTGATTCTGTGCCTGTAACGAGCTGGCGCCCACCGTTTCGGGATTCTGCGTCGCAAGCTTGTCAATCATCGCCCGCTGTGCTGTCAGTGCCTCCGTATCCGTAATCGGAACCGCGATGCTCCCGGCCGTGATGCTGCCGTCGGTGTCGAACTCAAATTGCAGCCCATTGATGGCCACCACGTCACCATCCGCGACGTCGCCCTCAAATTCGATCTTTGCGGCCGGCCAGGGCTGGCCCGGAGCAGTGATCAACAGGTCTTCAAATCCGTCGGAGTTGAAATCGCCGGCGCTGGCCACGCCGGATTGACCGCGTTGTCCGGGACCAAACGTGGCGGAATCGCCATGGCCGGTGGAGCCGCCGCCGACGCGGGCGCCGGCGGTTCCACCGACGAATTTCACGCCGGGGAAATTGGCGGTGCCAACCTGCTCGCACCGAATTGAGCGAGTGCCGTTACCAAAGGTGCGGCCGAACAGAACGCCGGCAAATCCGACGTCCGTTCCGAAGTTTCCGACATCGGGGCTGCCGTTATTGTCGAAATCCTCTCCGAGGGCGTCATAGCTCTCCGCGGCAAAGAACACGTCGTCGTTGCTGTCGCCGTCGAGGTCGCCGGCATTGCCCTGCACGCGTCCGAACTGGTCTTCATCATGCGTTCCGCGGATTTCGAAACGCTCAGGCAGGTCGCAGGGACGTCCGGTGCCCAGCGTCGGAGTGCCATAGATGAAGTAGGCTTTGCCGTTGTTGGTCAGGGGATTCGGTTCCGGGTTGCAGAAAAGATCGCGCGTGATTGGATCATTATCGCTGCCCGGGGCGCCGCACGCGATGTCGGCAACGCCGTCAAGATTCAAGTCACCCGCGCTGCGCATGTAGCCAAATAGGTCTAAATCATTCTCTCCCAGGATGTACGACACAATGCTAGGACTGCAAAAGACTCGAACAGGAGGATCAACACTATCATCACACCCGAACGAGGGCCACGACATCGGCCGCATCTCGCCGCCTTCGGGATCGCCGTCGGGCGTCGGATTGACGCACCGGCCGTTTTCCAGCGCGTTACACTCAGAACACGTGTAATCTTCGTTGTCAAAGATCACGCCGTAACCCTTGCCGACTAGCCCGCCTACGAGCAATGTCGCACTCGTTAGAGTGACGCTCGAACCGGTCACTGTGCAGTCATCCATGATTTCGATCGCGATCGTTCCGGTTCCGCTTTCAAACTGAGCCAGAACGGTCTCCGGCAGGACCGCGTTCACCGTGAACCCGAACGGGTTCGGGTTAGCTACCGGATGACCGAAGATCTCAAAATACTCAATCGTTGGTAGTTCATCGTTGGCAGGCTCGGGACCTGCGCCGAGCCAGAACAATGCTTCGCGGCTGAAGTTCGTTCCGTTCACGGGGGGGAGTGGCAGACTGTTTTGCCCAGCAATTCCGATTCGCAGCCGCGGGATATTGGCTGCATTGCCGGAGATTAGAACTATCGCCGTAGAGACCTTGGTGAAAGTGCTGCCCAGGGTGAAGGTGGCCGTGGCCGACTCCACGCTGTTCGGATTGCCGGCGTCATGGCTGTAGATTTGAACCAGGTCTGGGAGATCGGCGGTGAAAATGTCGAAAACGCCGCCGCGCGGAGCGGAAACCAGAAGTTCGTGGATTCCCGAGAAGCCGAATGCATTGAACTCAGGCATCGTGTCAACGGTGTACCCGAAGAGACCGAACGGATCATAGATGCCGCTCGGGCTGTACCACGCGCCACGGAACCGGGCCCCGCGCATTCCCAGCCCGCCCTGCGGTCTGAAGATCGGTTGACCGATCAGCTCGGACGGCGCGACCCGAGTCCCATCACCGCGATAAGTTCCGAAAGGTCCGTCGTCCGGAACCCCGTCGCTATCGGCGTCGACGCCCGAGTTGATCGACGTCACCAGGTGATCGCTTCCCATCACGTATGCCAACCCAGTCTGGTAGTTCGTTGCTTCCAAATTGTCATTGCTGACGCTCGGTGAGTCGGCGCCTGCTTCGGCGATCGCCCTCTGAACCTGATCCTCATTGCAGAGATGCCCGTCCCGATTTCCAAACTGCGTCCCGCCGCCGAATGGATCCGAACGGTTCACCGGGGGGCAAATGGGGGTGAAGTCCTCAATTGACTCGAAGCTGATCGGCGCTGGGACTTGAGTGCCGCACCCGGCGTTCTGCGAAAGCTCCACTGGAAAACCATCAAAATATGAAAACCGGATCGGATGCGTCGTCTCGTCTCCGATTGTCACGCAATCAATTGACACTTCCGCGGTTTCAATCTCCACGTCCGCGGTGGCTCGAATCATAGTGAGAAACAGGCCGTCATAAACGGAGGGCGGAACACTTCCGCCTTCCGGCACCGGTAGCGTCGGATTAGTGAACACGATGTCCACCTGAAACTCACCCTGGTCGACCGGCACCACGTTCACAGTGCGCAAGGGGCCGTCCTGATCTTCCAGCAATGCTGAAATGGTCAGTGGCAAAACCGTTGCATCGGCGCGGCGGCCTTCGATGTGAACCACCAGGCGGAACATATCGGAAATACGGCGCGCCTCGATCGCCAGATCAACATTTGTCGGGGCCAGAAGCGGATTGTCCTCTACCAGATCCTCAAGCTCGTCGGGATCGATCGGACCCCACTCATTCGCGACCAACTCGCCGACACCTTCTAACTCGGACGTGAGTGGATCGTTTCCGCTGTGAAGATCCTGATCTCCCAAACACGTGAATGGCGCAAATTCATCCTCCTCAAATGTGCACTCGTCACAGGGATCCACGTCTTCCAAATCGAATGGCGAAAAATTCTGCGGCGAACCGAAGACGAACTCCGGCCTTCCGTCCTCGGTGATGTCCGGCAGGACCGCGAGGGACGTGATCCCGATATTGCCAGCGTTCGACAGTAGATCGGTCTGGGGAATGATGTGGCCCCGAATATTAAAGAAAAGTTCCCGACGAGGATCTCCGGCGGGGAAGGGGACGAAGCTGCTGATCGTGTTCACCGAGATCAAGCCGGAGTAACGTCCGGAGGAGAATCCGGCCGCGCTGGCAAAATCGGGAGGCAGCCGGCGCTCCCTGCCGTAAACGACGTAGACTTCACCCACGCGGCCGATATTGAACGGACTGGCCGTCTCGCCAACCAAACCGAAATCGTCATTTCCATCGTTATCCAGGTCGCCGAGCGGAGCAATCGCACTTCCGACCCGACTGCCGGCAGCAGGATTGACCGGGTTTCCGTCGAATCCCTGCAAGGTCGCGCCGGTGAAGGTGCCGCCGATGTTGATCAGATCGACCACATCGACCGTGGCACGCAGGATTCGAACGGCCCCGACGGCGTATTCGCTGACGATGTGATCCTGACCGTCATTCGCCTCGACGCGAACAAAATAAGGCAGCGGCCGGCGACCCTCGTCGACCTCGAATCGGATGGGCACCGCGTTCAGATCGATGGTGATGTCTTCCTGCACGGGCTGCGGATCGCCAGCCGGCACCAGGCCAGGCGCGAGCGTTTCGGTAGCGACTTCGATCGGCGGATCGCTGTCGTCGTTGCCGGGATCCTTGTCTCGATCGAAAAGCACGCGAACCGTCAACGTGTCTTCATCGGAATCCGGATCCGACACGGTGTATCGCACCGTAAGAATGTCTTCATTGCCCAGTCCGGCATCCGTGGCCGGCAAATTGATCTCCAGCGCCGGCGAGCTGTTTGGGTCGCCAATGCCCTCTGGTACGACCAACACCGGATCGCCAAACACCACCATCACCGGCGGGTTGCCGGTGTTGTCAGCGGCGTTGAAAGTACCGTCGCTGATTTCCGCAAATACGAAATAGGAACCCGGCGGCACGTTATTCGTTCGCCAGAACGCGCGGCCCTCGCCCTCGCCGGGGCCGATCGGGAAATTGTCAAGGATGGAAATTTCCTCATCGGGCGTGGGATTATCCGAGGTCGACGCAAAGATGCGTACGTTGGCGCGGTCCTCGCTGTCGCTGGCCGTGAAATCAATTGTAACGAGCTCGCCTTGCTCCGCCGTTCCATCGCCATTGGGCGTTGTGACGCTGGTGATCTGAACGCGCGGAGCCCGGTTGCCCGGATTGACGTCCGGGTCTGGCGGCCCGCCGTCGTCAGGGCACTCCAGCCCCATCGAAGCGCCAAGCCCGAGCAGAACAAACAACGCGACAGCCGAGTAGCGGCGGATCAAATAACGCGAATGCATCGGTCGTATACCTCCGACGGTGATTCTAACGGAATGTGGAACGGTGACGCGGGCGTACCCCGGGCGTGGCTGTAGCGAGGTCCCCCTTGTCCCTCATATTAGCAGCCATCGAGCGGCGTGGTCAAGACCCGCAAGGTTACAACCCCGGTCAATACAGTCATTTGGGATGCCCAAATCGATCGCACGTCCAGGAATCTCAACCCTATAGCCCTTGAAAGTTTGGCCGAACCCGGGTGCGGCGGGAACGGCTGACGCTCACGCGACAAACCGTGCCATCGGCGGCCTCTCGTCGAGGCCGTTGGCTACCCCGATTCTATGCCTTCGCCATGTGTCTGAGAATATCCGCGAGGACGAGCGAGGATGGATTGTGAATCGAAGGTGCGAGAAGACCGGCAGGGCGATATGATAAGCCTGCGAGACCCATCAGAAATGATCTTGACACAACGAATTAGTGAAGAACTGCTTCCTTTCGTGAAGGAGCCGGCCCAGTATATCGGCCGCGAGTGGAATCAGCTCGTGAAGCCCGGCGACTGGGAAGCGGCCGGCGTGCGCGTCGCGGTGGCGTTCCCGGATGCCTACACGATCGGCATGTCACACCTGGGCTGCCAGATCATCTACTGGATCTGCAATCATACACCGGGCGTCTGCGCCGAAAGGGTGTACGCGCCTTGGATTGACGCCGAACGGATCATGCGCCAGCGAGGTCTGCCGCTCTTTACATGGGATACCCGACAGCCGGTTTCGACGGCGGACATCTTCGCGGTTTCCCTCCAATATGAGCTGGGTTTTACCAATCTTCTGAACATGCTCGACCTGGCGGGGATTCCGCTGCGATCGAGCCAGCGCGACGACACCCACCCGCTGGTCATCGCCGGGGGGCCCCAGGCCGATAACCCCGAGCCCGTTGCGGATTTCGTCGACCTCGTCGTCATCGGCGACGGCGAAGCCTCGATCGCCGCGATTCTCGATCTGTACGCCCGCCTGAAAAGCGAGGGCGTCCGCCGCCGCGACATGATCGAGATCATGGCGAAGCGCTTCCCGTGGATTTACGCGCCCTCGCTCTACGACGTGAGCTATCACGCCGACGGCACGATCGCCGGCGTGCTGCCGCGCGTGCAGGGCCTCCCAAAACAAATCGAGCGGTGTCAGACCCCTGACTTTGAAAACGCGCCATTCCCCACGCGGCCCCTCGTGCCGTTCGTGAACGTCGTCCATGATCGCATGGCCATCGAGGTCATGCGCGGCTGCCCGCAACGCTGCCGCTTCTGCCACGCCGGTTACACCAAGCGGCCGGTGGGGGTGCGATCCGTTGAGAAAATCCTCGAAATCGCCGAGCACCAGTTCTGGGCGACCGGCCAGACCGAGCTTGGCTTGCTCAGCCTTTCCACTGCGGATTATCCGCATCTGAAGGAACTCGCCGCGCGGGTCAACGAGCGCTTCGAATCGCGCCACGTCAATATCTCCATGCCCTCGCTCCGCGTCGACAAGATGCTCCAGAACATTCCCTGGATGGCGAAAAGCGTGCGCAAGAGCGGACTAACGATCGCTGTTGAAGCCGCCCGCGACAAAATGCGCGAGGCCATTCGCAAGAAAGTGACCGACGGCAATCTGATGGACGGCCTCACCGAGGCCTATAAGGCGGGCTGGAACCGCATCAAGACGTATTTCATGGCCGGCTTCCCCGGCGAGACGGAAGACGACATCCGCGGCATTTATGAGATTTCGGTGCAGATGTCGAACGCGCGTCGCAGGCTGGGCAAAGGGCCGGCGAAAATCAACGCGAGCGTGAGCTGGCTGGTCCCCAAGCCCTACACGCCTTTTCAATGGGCTGCTCAACCGCGGCTTGAATACTTCAAAGAGGCTCGCCGCATTCTCTCGGGCATGTCGCACGCCGGCCGCAATAAGGCCGTATCAATCAAGGCGCACGATGCCGAGCGGTCGGTTCTCGAAGCCGTGTTGGCCCGCGGCGATCGCCGGCTGGGTCCGGTCATCCATCGCGCCTGGGAGTTGGGCGCTCGCTTCGATGGCTGGGACGAGTGCTATCGCGACGCCATCTGGGTCCAAGCGTTCGACGATTGCGGCGTCGATCCTGCCTGGTATGCCCATCGCGAGCGGGCCTATGCAGAGGTGCTGCCCTGGGATCACATCCGTAGCGGGCCGAAGCGCGATTATCTGGAAGGGCAGTACAACGACGTTTTCGCCAAGGCGGACCAGCCATTCCCGGCGATGGGAATTCTGCCGCTTCCGGTCTTAAGTCGCGAGCCGTCGCACAGTTAGGCCCGACCGATAAAGTTCCGTCATTCCTAAATGCACACAAGTTCGAATTTGGTTTCAGCTTGTCGCACTTCCCCTATGGCGTTTTCATAGGGACGATGTTCGCTTGCCGATGCATCCTGCCCGGTTCTCCCAGACCCTGCACGTCTGAATCAAGCGGGGGTCGCCCAGCTCATTGGGAATTGTGGAGTCCTAGAAATCCACTCGCTGGCTTCGCACCTATGATCCGTAAACCGCTAGGAATTCGCCTCGCACCCGTATATACTGAAACATCCCCATGCCTTCCCGCATTGTCGGACAGATGGGTACTCCCTACGATGCGAGCGGCCCGATTTTGGGCGGCGAGCCAAGTTTTTAGAATGGAGGATGTCGTCTTCAACCCGCAACTATCGGAATGCGCGGTATTTACGTCGAACCGTTTTCACGGTGTGCCACTGCATTCAGGTTCATGATTTCAGCGGTCTTGGAAACGACGATCTGAAAAACGCCAGGCTTCTCACGAAAAGCCGGGCGACCCATTCGTAAAGAGTTTTTCAGTGAACGCCAGCGTACCACGCGCACCACAACATCAATGAATGAGGTCCTTGTGCCGCGGAATCACGCGAATTCGAAGCTCAGAGATGAAATGAGAAATCAGCCCGCCGCGTTCGGCGAAACGCTCCAATGAATTCAAGAATCACAGTCTGCACCGTTCCGTCACGCGGCGGTGTTCCTTCGGAGGAATTAATATGACGTTCCCGGCAACCACACGGAAAGCAAACCGGACCGGTTGGTTCACGTTCGCCGTCATCGGCTCAGTCCTTGCCGGCTTCGCCGCCGATGCCGCGGCCCAGGAGCGCAAGTTCGTGGTGATGCTGGCGGCCCCCGTCAAGTCCATGGAGGCGGCGGACTTCGAGGTGGGTGATCTCGAGGAAGTCCAGGACATTTACAACGCCTACTTCGATCGCACCAACCCGAATAGGAACTCGTTCGCCGAATATTGGAACGAGATTTCCTATGGCAACGTGAATATCAGCGGAAACGTCTTTGGCTGGGCGGAAATTCCCTGGCCCGTGCTGCCGCTCGGCGACTATGAGATCGACGAGGGCGCCACCACCATCGCTCAAGAGGTTCTTCCCTGGGCCGACATGCAGGGCGCCGGCGATGACGGCGAAGGCGGCGACGAGGAGGAGGAAGTCTATGACGACGGCCTCGGCGAGGAAGTCGACGCGCTTCAGGACCAGATGATTTTTATCGATCGGAACGGCGATATTGGAGGTAATGGTCTGGCGCCAAACCCGCTTGACCCGAATGTTCGTACGCCGGGATTTGTGGACTTCTGGCCGGATGGCGTCACCCCATGCTGGACTCCCGGCGAACGCTTCGCCGACATTGACGACGATGGAAAATACGATGCGCTGATCGAAGCAACAATGGATGGGTGGACCGACGGCGCGGAGCAGCCAACCCCGGCGTGCGCTCGCGATGGCGTTATCCAGGACGACGAGGTTTGCGAAGGGCCTGCTGGCGTAAATAATTTTGGGGCGCTCGGTGATAGCGACGGTGAATGGGATTATCCAGAGCCATTTGAGGATTTTCTCATCATCTATGTCAATCCCCAGCCCCCGAACTACGATCCGACCCCGACTCAGCCGCGCCTGCGCTGGGTTCGTCTCGACCCGAGCTACAAAAATACTGCACCATTCGGCGGAGTCGAAGGAACCCCCACCCAGGTCGGGTCCCGCCAATGGGCTGTCGCCTATATCACCCGAAATTACCCGGGCACGGTCGGAACGCCCAATTTCCCACAGGGTACCACCGGCACGGGCTTCATGGCCCGCTTCGGCAACGATCGCTACGACGGGCCCGACCAATGGGTCGAGCGCGGCAACAGCAAACTGCAAATACAGGGCGGCAATCAGATCATGCGGGGTTTGTCCGGTGTGCGCTCCCCGACCCCGGACAGTCCGCCCAACTCGCCGGTATATCCGGCGAATTATCCCCGCTGGGACTACGCCGTGGACAATCGTCCGCTGGGCGCTCCCGATGGTGTCACTTGGTGGTCTGCCTATTGGGACGACAAGCACTTCGCAGCGCAGGTAGCAACGCCTGCAACACCGGCCGCGCCCGTGTGGCCCCCCAGCAATCCCACGGCGGGCGGCGGCGGCACGGCCAATATTCCCAACATGCTTCCTTTCAACACCGCACAGCCTTCGAATGGCCTGTTGCCGCGGCCGTTCGATCTGCGCGCGTTCAATCCCAACTGTGGCGGCACGACTTCCCGCAAGGGTCAGGTCTGCATTGAGAATCCGGCCTCGGGCGGCGGCCCCCGTATCGAACCGCGTCCGGCCCCGAATGGTTCGTGCTGCACGGTTGAACCGGGTAATCCGCCGACATCCAATTGCTCCGACCAACCGCGCGAGGCTTGCGACGACCAGGGCGGCACATGGGATCTCAGCACGCAATGCGGCGGGCAGGATTGCCAGACCGAGCCCAATGACCAGGCCTGTCAGCAGAATCCGCCGACGGGCGGGCCATTCCCGGTTCCGCAGCTCCCCGCTGACTTCTGTCCGACCCAGGACTGGGTTATTCCGTCGCAGGGTGGATTCGAGCACGAAGATACGATCAGTCCGGCCGACTGCGCCGAGTGCCATAACGAGATTCTGCTCTGTGTCGATCGTCCCTCACCCGGAAACGGAGTGGTTGATCCCAATGCCTCCAATGGTGTTGACATTTTCAATACGGAAGTGCCCGTCTATCCGGACCGCCTGCCGGTGCCGAATGGCGGTGGCGGCGGTCAGGACGAGGAATTCGCCTATTACGACGGCCCCCGCGAATTCGACGACCTGCCGTCCTCGATATATCACGCACGTAGCGTGTCGGGCCTCGGTTATGGCGGTGACTGGGCATTTGGCGAGGTCACTTCCACCGTTAATGAATCGATCTTCGGCCAGGACATCGGATCCGGCGATCCGGGCGGCGGCGGCGGCAGCGGTGACACGGTCGTGCCGCCGGCGGGGCCGCTTGCTTTCAACGTTCACGGCGCCAACGGTTTCGACGGCGGAAATGTCGCCACGCTCGAATGGCTTACTTGGCGCACGAATGGTCAGAACACGAGCCCGGTGGATGTTCTGAAGCGCGACTTCAACCTCGATGGTCTGATGGACCAGGGCGAA
The DNA here is from genome assembly GCA_035557035.1 of Phycisphaerae bacterium. Classification (GTDB taxonomy): domain Bacteria; phylum Planctomycetota; class Phycisphaerae; order UBA1845; family UTPLA1; genus JADJRI01. The sequence continues at coordinate 5,438 of DATMEE010000331.1, read as the reverse complement.
GTGCGCAACGTCGGCACCGAGAATTACGCCATCGACCTCGACCGCGCCACGCCCAATGACGGCGGCGGCGGCAGCAACTATCCCTTCAACCGCATGCGCCTGGTCGAAGACACCGTCGCGGCGCTCGACCTGTCGGTCGACTTCGACGACGTCGTGATGCGCGTCCGGCCGGTCTGCGCCCACTACGAGGGCCTGGCCTTCATCGGTGGCGGGATCTTCGGCGCCAGCGAGCCGAATCCCGGAGGCTCCGCGCTGAAGCTCGGAAACACCGCCGAAGGCGGCGGTCTCGGCGGCGCGGCCGGCGCGACGGTCGGCCTCTTCGGCGCGGCCAACACCAGCGTCACCGGCCTCGCCTTTGACGCCACGACCATCAATACGACGCTGACGTTCTTCGGAACGGACACCACGACGGACAGGCTTCTACGGGCAGATTTTGATCCCGACGCCGGTGGATGGGTCAGTTCCGCGGTCGGCTCCCTGACCAACGGCACCGTCTTTGAAAATGTAGACGGTCTCGATTTCAGACCCGCTCCCCCGACGCTTTTCGGCTCGGATACGACCACGGACCAGCTTTTGACCATCAGCCGGACGAACGGCGCCGTCACGGTCGTGGGTCCGCTCGGCTTCGGCGACGTTCAGGGACTTGCCTTCGACACCGCGACCAACACGCTTTACGGCGTGGACTCCGCGTCGTCGCTTCTGCTCCACATCAACCCCACGACGGGCGCGGCGACTCCGGTCAGCGGCTCGCCCATCGGCGTGCCGGATGTCAGAGGGCTGGCATATGACGAGGCCGATCCGGGTTTTGTCTGGGGAACCACCGGGGTTGGGAGCGGAACCATCATCCGCATCAGCACGACTTCAGGCATCGGCCAGGCCAACCCGTCGACCGTGAATATCATGCACGGGACCACGTTCATTCCGCCCGGTCTGTATCAGGACGGCCTCGCGCCCGGCGGGCGCGGCCTGTTCCAGCTCCCGGCGCCCTCCATGTTCGAAACCGTACAGGTTCAGGAGGACCATTCGCCGATCTTCATTTCTGATTTCGCCACGGCGCTCGATTCTGTCGGTGAAAACGGGCAGAACCCCGCTGAGGAGGACTTCGCCGTGGGACTGATGGCCCACGAGTGGCTCCACGTATGGGAAGGTTATCCCGACCTTTACGACTACGACGTGTACATCGGCGGCATCGAAGATTTCCCGATCGCCATCTGGGACATCATGGCGGGCGGTCTCGTTCATCCGTCGCCATTCCTCAAGGAATTCGGCACGGGCGACTGCCGTCTCGGCACCGAGCACGATCCCTGGATCGAAACCCATGACCTGGTCGATTTCATGGTCCCCTTCGATGACGTCACCATCTCGTTGACCGATTTTGCGTTCGATCCGGTGAACTCCGTTTATTACTTCCAAAACCCGAACAACTCCGGCGAGCGGTTCTACTTCTGGCGCCTGACGCGCGTCGATCCAAATGAGCCGAGGATTAATTTCTCCCGCGCCCTGCCGTCCGACGGCATCATGATCATGCACACGGACTTCGGCCAGAACTTCGGCGGGTTTGCCGGCAACTTCGAAGGCTTCCCGCTCCAGCAGCGCATCGGCACCCACTTCGCCTATCAGATCGTCCAGGGCGATGGCGAGATCAACAACGCCGGAAACGGCGGCGATCCATTCCCCGGCGGCAGCGGCAACACCCTCTGGACCGAGGACGGAAACGGCCTTGATCCACTGCCTAACTCCCGCTGGTACGGCGAAGTTCGCAGCGGCATCGAAATCCGCGACATCAATACGTTCCAGAACTTCTCCGAAGTCGTCTTTCACTGGAACCCGCGCGTCGTGCCGGAACTAGAGTTTACCCGTCCGCCTGGCGGCCAGGTGATCAATGGCAACTACTCCATCGCCTACGAAGCGTGGGATGAGTGGGGCGGGACTTTCATCGAGTTCTACTGGGACGACAACACCGAGGGATTTGAAACGAACGATCAGCGGCTGCTCACCTCCGGCTTCCAGAAAACCACGCCCGGATTCGTCGAGCAAACCTTTGAATTCCCGTTGACGGAGCTGATCGGCGATGGAACCTACTTCTTCTTCGCCAAGCTCTCGCCCGGACTGGGTGAAGGCGGCCACTGCGAAGCTGCTGCCTCGACGCCGCGGCCAAATCCGAGCAATCGCGGTCGCGGTCATTTCGAGGTGCTTACCTCCGGATGCCCGACGGAAATTCCTCCTCCACAGGTTGAAATCATCGTCGATCTCACCACGTCCAAGCTCGAGCAGTGGACCGTCTCGGTGGTCGACGACACCGTGGCCGGCGCGGAGGAATGGGAAGTCGAAGGCTCGATTTCCGGCATTCAGGATAACCGCGCTACGACCGGCCAGGATTATGCCTCGGACGACAACGAGGTGCAGTTCCACATCCTTTCCGATGCGATTAGCGGGATCGGCGACATCGAGGAGCGCGCCGATGGCAAATTCCAGCTCGTCGATCTGAACGCCAATTTCGACGCGACCACGTTCAAGGCGACCGATCGTGTTCGGCTGGAGATCAATGGCGTAACCCGCTTCGAAGTCATTGCCCTGGTTCCGGACAACCACACCCTCGTGCTCACTTCGACTGACTTTACCGAGACGACGGGTGTTGATTACCGAGTCCACAGCTTCTTCGACGGATTCGGCACAAGCCCCGACAAGTTCACCTTCATCACCACCGGCAAGACGGCCTACAGTGCTCCGATCACGGTGCTGAATGGCGAGGTCGTGCAGCAACTCTTCCCGGTCATCGACGTGACCTACGACGAAGTCGGGCCTCCTCCGAATCCTCTGCACCGCGCCCCGCTGGACGTCCATTTCGACGCTACGCAGACGCGCGATCAGAACGGACAGCTCGACAACCCTGATCTCGTGTTTCAGTGGGACTTCGGCGACGGCGGCACGGCGACCGGCGAAACGGTCGATCACACGTTCTTCCTGCCCAGCACGTGCCCTATCCCGGGCGGCTACACCGTGACTTTGACAGCGATCAATCCGGGCGCTGGCGCGACGGGTGAGGACATCACCGGAACCGCTTCGACGGTCATTTGCGTCAACTTCCCGGACTCCGATCAGGATAATGTCGACGACGGCGACGACAACTGCCCGGATGATTCCAATACCGATCAGTTGAACAGCGACGGTGACACCCTCGGCGACGCTTGCGACAATTGTCCGACCGTGGACAACCAGAACCAGGCCGACTTCGACGGCGATGGCGAAGGGGACGTCTGCGAAACCGACATCGACGGCGACGGCATTCTCACCGTCAATGACAACTGTCCGGACGATCCCAACGCCAACCAGGCCGATGCGGACAGCGACGGCGTCGGCGACGTCTGCGACAACTGCCCGCAGAACTTCAACCCCGGTCAGGGCGGCGACACCGATGGCGACGGCCTTCCCGATCTGTGCGACAACTGTCCGGATGATCCCAACGCCGCTCAGTTGGACGCGGATGACGACGGCATCGGGGACGACTGCGACGTCTGTCCCAACGAGGAAAGCAGCCTGAACGAGCCGGATAGCGACGGCGACGGCGATCACGACGCCTGCGACAACTGCCCGGACATCGTCAATTCCGATCAGGAGGACAATGACGGCGACGGCTTCGGCAACGCCTGCGAGAACTGCCCCGACGACGTGGGCAAGACCGAGCCGGGCGTGTGCGGTTGCGATCAGGCCGATCAGGACCGTGACGGCGACGGCGTGCCCGACTGCGTGATCTTCGGCCCGCGGCCGCCGGACACCGACGAAGACGGCGTCAACGACCTGGAAGATGGATGTCCGTTCGACGGCACCAAGACGTCGGAGGGCATCTGCGGCTGCAACATTCCCGACGACGATCGCGACGCCGACGGCGTGGTGGACTGCATCGATAACTGCCCGGATCGCGCCAACGCCGGCCAGGAAGATCCCAACGGCAACGGCATCGGCGAGGTGTGCGATCCGTCCGAGGGCGGCACGGCTGGGCCTCCGGGTCCCGGAACGGGGCCTGATTGCGGCGGTGGCGGCGGGGGAGCCGCATGTCCGGCCGGCGCGGCGGCGGCGATGGCGCCGTTCACGCTGATCGGCATTGCGATGTTGCGGTCGCGGTATCGGCGGCGGCGCCCGCAGCGCTAAAGTGAATCAGTTGTGGCATTCGCCTCCGCGAGTGCCCGCACCGGCTGTTAGCGGGTGCCACACTTTCGCCACACTGAAGTAGCGAACATCAAGACGCCCCGAATCGCGACGTGCGGTCCGGGGCGTTTTTCTTTGAGGGCCCGCCACTGGCGTGCCGGGTTCTGACGGTCGACGCGCGTGAAAAAGGGAAGCCGCCATGGGCGACTTCCCTTTTTTTGGATCGTCACTTGTCCACCGGTGTCAGCGCGTCGTCATATTGACGCGGGCGACCGGCTCTGGAAAAGGCTTACCAGCTTCGGCTCTTGCGACCACCGCCGCCGCCGCCTCCACCACCACCGCCGTAGCCGCCGCCACCACCCCCGCCGCCGCCGCTGCGCTTGGGCGCCATCGGCCGGGCTTCGTTGACGGTGAGGGCACGGCCGTCGTGCTCCTTGCCGTTGAGGGCGGAGATGGCCGCATCGGCTTCGTTGCCGTTGGTCATCTCGACGAAACCGAAGCCCTTGCTGCGGTTGGTGTCGCGATCGGTGATGACGGTCGCGGAAGAGACCTCACCGTGCTCGGAGAACAACCGTTCGAGGTCTGCCCCGGTGGTGTTGTAGGAAAGATTTCCCACGTACAGTTTCTTACTCATACACTGCTCCTAAAAAGGTAGCTTTGACGCGGATTTCGCTTTCCCGAGTCTCGAAAGTGACCTGCACAGGTCCGCGGTAGGAACAGGCGAGAATCAGATAAGCAGTCAAACAGACCGGCCGAAAAACTGAGTCGTCGTATCCAACCAACAGGTAGATCATAGATCATTCCGTCGAAAAGTCAAAACGGCAAATCGGCAAAAAGTTATAACAAACGCGGAAACGCCGAAACGTCGAAACGCCGAAATTGGCGGGGCGGGTCGGACGGGGGTCCGCATGGATGAGATTTGGCGATCTCGCGATCGCGATATGGTGATTTGGCGATTGAGGTGGGGGAAATGGGGCACAAGCGACGGAGCGACGGAACAGGGACGAGGGTTGCAGAGGCCATGGGAAAACGCCGAAACGCCGAAATGGAGACGGGGCCGTGGGGTCCAAGGGCGTTGATGGGGATTTGAGGACTTGAGATTTGAGAGACTTCGTCCGCCCCGGCGGGCAGGTATGGCGATCTGGCGATTGGGGGCCGAAACTCCAGAACGCAAACAAGGAGAGTGGCCGGACCGGGAAGGTGGCGATTGGGGGGTGTGAGGGAACTGTTTTTTTCACGTTTTTCAGCTCATTGTTGCACATGCCCAGGGGTTGAATTGCTTGACTATTTCT
>DATMEE010000330.1:0-11489 GCA_035557035.1 Phycisphaerae bacterium | reverse complement strand
GAAGGCGCGCACGATGCGGATGCCGCCGAAGGTCTCGGCCACGCGTCCGTCGATGTGGGCGCGGTCGTCGCGCATCGCCCGATAGATCGGCCGCACGCGGCGTAGATAGACGACGTTGATGAAGACCAGCGGCGGCAGGATGGCCATCGCGGCGATGGCCATTTTCCAGTTGATGTAGAAGAGCATGCCCAGCGTCATCAGCACCTTCATCGTCGCGATGCCGGGGCTGATGACCGCAATGGTCAACATGCCGCTGAGCTGGTCGACGTCGCCGGAGAGCCGCGAAACGATGCCGCCGCTCTTCATGTCGGTGATGTTCACCAGCGGTAGGTGCAGGATGTGGTCATAGAGCCGCTGACGCAGGCGCACGACGAGCTGGGCGTTGAGCAGCGTCGCCCGCCATTGGCGGAAGATGAAGAACGCCATCTGCACGACCGTGACGGCCAACATGGAGATGCCGAAAATCGTGAGGGCCCGGCCGTCGCGCCGCTTGACGAGGATTTCGTCCACGGCGTAGTGGGTCGCATAGGGCAGGATCATCGACAGGGCGGCGGAGACGATGGCCAGCGCAAAGACGATGATGATCTGGCGCGTGTAGGGACGAACCCATGAGATGTATTCGCGGAGATAGCTCTTGCGCTTCAGGGAGCGCTCGGCCTGGTCCGGCGTGCTTGCTTCGGAGCCATCGCCGCCATCAGGAGTCGGTTTTGATGCGACCTCAGCCTGATCCGGCTTCGCCCGATTCCTGCGGTGCTTGATTCGGAATTCGCGGAAAACCTCTTTGGAAGATCGTTTCATGGTCTCGTATGGCTATCAGCCTGAGTTCATATTCCGGTCGTTGGCATTTCAGAATTACATCGAAGTATATTCGAATTGCCGGCATTCCGCCGTGCGAAGGAGTTTTGGTGAATCGCTTGAAGCGGGTCGGAACCGGCCCCATGTTCAGATCGAAGGGGATCAAGTAGAATCAATCGCTGAGTCAGGGGCACGTTTCGCCGTTGATTCGAACTTAATCCTGATTTCAGCCTCCCTGATGACAGACGTACCCTCGAACGGACTTTTCGCCGCCCGCTTTCAAACCCGTGAGCAGGTCGTCCACTATCGCGACCGCTACATCAGCGGCCGGCGGGTCAAGACACACGAGCGCGAGACGGCGGCACTGCGAAAACTGCTGAGCACATTGCCGCGCATGTCCGCCGCCCTGGATATCCCATCGGGCACCGGCCGGATGTTCGGCGTTCTCGCAGAACGATGCGACCGGGTCATTCTGGCGGATTCCTCGCCGGCCATGCTCGACGTGGCGCGCGACGACCTCGCTGGCTTGTCGGCTGAAGTTCTAAACACGTCTGCTGAGCGTATTTCGCTGCCGGACAAGTCGGTCGACCTGATCTTCTGCCATCGGCTGCTGCCGCACGTTTACAGCGCGGCGGCTCGCGGCAAGATGCTTGCGGAATTTGGACGGGTCACTCGAAAATACGTCATTCTGTCGTTCCATCCGCCCGGACTTCGTCGGCGGCTGCGTTGGACGTTTCAATCCCGCAGAAACGGGAATACTCCATCGGATCAACTCCGCAGCCGAAGACAACTAGCCCGTGAGGCGTCGGCCGCCGGGCTTCGGCAGGTCGCTTCGCAGCGGTTACGCCGATTTCCAGCCGCAGCGTTCCTGCTATTCGAGCGGACGGACCATAGCAAGCCATGAAGCGTATGCGTAGAGCAATTCAAATAATGCTGCTCTCTGTCATCATTTCAGGCTGTCAGTTTCCCTCCAACAGGCTGGTCCTGCTCGAGGACTCGATCGCACCGTTTGTCCGGGACTTCAACGCCCACAGCAAACAGGTTCGATACGTCGCCCTCTTCTCGCCGACCTGAGACGGCTGCGTCTACGGCGCCCGTGCGGTGCGGAAGGAAGCGATTGAAGCCCAGCCCTCGAATGATTTTCGTTTGTACGTCGTCTGGATGCCCATGGTCGAGAACGACAGCGAGGCGGCCGCGCGCGAGGCCGCGAAGATGTTCAAGGATTCTCGCGTGAGGCAATTCTACGATCCCCGCCGGGCGATCGGCCTGGCTTACGTGCGCGGGCCTTTCAAAGACTGCCTCGATCAGGCGCTTGATGCACTGCCGCCGGATCACTCGCTGCGGCCGCACTTGGAAAGTGCAGTGACCGAACCGATCAGCAAACGGCGCGCGCTCTGGGACGCGCTGCTGGCATACGGATCGAGAGTCCGCTGGAACGAGGAACCGCCGATGCCGGCGCGCTGGACGAAGCAAATGGGATTTCAAGGCCCCGGCAGCACGGATCAGCCCAACGCGATCTTCTGGAGGGATGATTGCCGGCAGCTGCCGGTCGAATCGGACTGGCACGACGAGGTTCGCAGACTGTTGGATTGAATGTTCGCTGCGTACCGCGGGTGGTTCGGAACTGCTCAGAGGATCTCTGCAAAATCCTCGACGGATAGACCTGCCGTCCGAAGGAGTGCCCGCAACGTTCCCGGAGCGAGCTCCCGATGTTGCGGGATTGAAAGTGATGCTGTTTGACCGGGCTTCAGCATCACAAGGTGACTACCACGTTGTCTATGTGCCAACCTGCTTTTTCAAATGCTTTAACCGCCTCGCGTCCGGAGACAACTGGCAGCTTCGCCATCAGATGGCAACCTCGACTTCACGCGTGGCGATAGTCAGCGGCATCCCATTCGCAGCGCGTGATTCGAGACAGGCTTCAATCGCTTCGCGGATATTGGCGATGGCCTCATCATCTGTTTTGCCCTGAGAAATACAGCCGGGGATCGCAGGACACTCGGCAACGATCATTCCTGTCTCATCACGTTGAAGACTGACGATGAATTTCATGCTAAGTCTCCGCTAATCTCCCAATGATTATATCGAGAATCACGGATAAAACCGTCCCATCATCCGCGGAAACGGAATCGTTTCTCGGATGTGCTTCAGCCCGCAGAGCCACGCCACGGTTCGCTCGACGCCCAGGCCGAAGCCGCCGTGCGGGACGGTGCCGTACTTGCGCAGGTCGAGATACCACGCGTAGTCGGCGGGATTCAGGTCTTCCTCGTGAATGCGCTCCAGCAGGGCGTCGTGGCTGTCCTCGCGCTGGCTCCCGCCGATGATCTCGCCGAAGCCCTCGGGCGCGAGCAGGTCGACGTTGTTCACCCGCGTCGCGTCGTCGGCGTTGCGCTTCATGTAAAATGCCTTGCACGCCCGCGGGTAGTGCGTCACGAACGTGGGCCGTTCGGATAGCCGGCTGATGATCGTCTCGTCGCTGCCGCCCAGGTCGCCGCCGGGGTCGAAAGTCTTCGCCAGCTCGATGTGGTGCGGAATATTCTGGACCTCGATTTCAAGATCGTGACACTCCTCGCGCATTTCGGCCACTTCGCCCGTAAGCTTGTCCTTCTCCCACTGCTTGACGCCCTGCGAGGCGATGCGATTGTCCTTTTCCGCCAGCAGCCCGGTGATTTCGTTCATCCGCGCGGTCTTCGTCGCCAGATCGCGATCGAGCAGCTCGCGCGCCCGCGGCCCGCGCAGGATGTCGGCCGCCTCGCGATGCGTCAGGCGGTTGAACGGCTTCTGCACTTTCTCCAGCGACGCGATGTCGCGCCCGAGAAACTCCAGATCGGCGCGATGCTCGCGCAGGACGCGGCCGACGATCGCGCAGATGAAATCCTCCGCCAATGCGATGACATCATCCAGCTCGGCGTAGGCGATTTCCGGCTCGACCATCCAGAACTCGGTCAGGTGCCGCCGCGTCTTGCTCTTCTCCGCACGGAACGTCGGGCCGAAGCAATAAACCTTGCCGAACGCCATGCACGCCGATTCGAGGTATAGCTGTCCGGTCTGGGCCATGTACACCGGCTCGCCGAAGTAATCGACCTCGAACAGCGTCTGCGCCCCTTCGCCGGCGGCGGGCGCGAAGATGGGGGTGTCGATCAGGGTAAAGCCGTTGCGGTTGAAGTAGCTGCGTATCTCGTCGATCACAGTGTGCCGCACGCGAAGGATGTGCCATTGCCGCCGCGAGCGGAAGTGCAGATGCCGGTTCTTGAACAGAAAGTCGATGCCGTGCGGCTTGGGGGTGATCGGAAAATCGACCGACTCCCCCACCACCTCCAGCCCGGTCACCTCCAGCTCGACCCTGCCGATCTGCTTCTCATTCGCCTTCACCCGGCCGGTCACGCGCACGGCCGCCTCCTGAGTCAGCTTGCGGGCGGCCTCGAAAAAGCCCTCGGTCTCCGGCGACTTGGCGACGACGCACTGGCACATGCCGCTGCCGTCGCGCACGACGAGAAAGGCGATCTTGCCGGAGTCACGGCTGTTATAAATCCAGCCCTGGAGCATGACGGTCTGGCCGATGTGTTCTTGTAGATTCTTGATCAAAACGTGCATGTTGTCTTCTCGTCATTTTGCAGAGAATCGCGGCTGCGCAACGGCCAGTTCATTCACCGCGCTTACCATCATTTCTTGAAAGAACGTCCCGGACCAGGTCGGAGTCGATGCGAAAGCTGGTCTTGAGCAATCGATCGATCGCCTGCTTTAAGTCAACCAACCCGCGCTTCGACGCCTTTTCCAGAACACCGAGCGTTCCAGATACTGGAAGACCAAGTCGAAGCGCTTCCTCCTTCGCTTCCCATTCGTCGAGCAAGAGTGACGCCGGCTTCAGTTCAAGTGCCAGTGCAATGGCCTCCAGTTCGCCAAGATCAAGCCGTCGGGCGCTCGCGTACGCAGGCGACTCATGCACCTCCACCCACCCAGGGAGCGATTCAACCCAGCGCCTCACCTGCTCCGGGGCGCGGCCGTGGCCCAGCTCCTTCGCCACAGTCTGCGGAATCACCAGCTTGTCATAAAGGTCCGCAAGGAGATCGACGGCATCGATCAGTATCAAGTAATGAATGGGCCCGGTATCGGCTACGACGAGGATCACCGCTCAGACAACCCTGAAAGCGACTGTCGGTCCTGCTCCAGATCGTGCATTGAATATGGCCGTTTCGCGTCGCGAGCTGACAAGAATTCCTCGGTCTGCCAGTAATCCAGACCCAGGAGGGTTCCTACTTCGTTCCGTGTCAGGCGACCGCCACGGTAGGCATCGGCCGCGAAGGCCTCGAGCAGTTGGCGCGGAATATCCTTACCGTCTCCGATCCGAGAAGCAATGTCATCTGGAACACGAACGGTCACGTTCATCAAACATGCCCCTGCGTTAGCGGCAGTCAAAGTGCCTCACCTGCATAGAATTGTATCCAACCAGGGCCGTTTCTCAAAATCGAACACAATCTCCTTGCGGTTCTACAAAGTGAGATTGACCTGAGCTAAGTAAACAGGGTCGGCGACTCCTTCAGCTTCTTGATCCGATCCCGTATCTGCGCCGCCTTTTCGAAATCCAGCGTCTCGGCTGCCGCGAACATTTCCTGCTCCAGATCGGCCACCGACTCAGTCAGATCGAACGTCTCTTCACTGGCCTTGATCGCCTCGCGGGCCGTCTTCCGGGCCGCGATTTGCCCTTCCAGATTTCGGCGGATCGCTTTAATGATCGTCGCCGGCGTGATGCCGTGCGCTACATTGTAATCCGCCTGCAATTTCCGGCGGCGGTCGGTCTCGTCGATGGCCTGCTGCATCGCCTCCGTCACCTTGTCGGCATACATATACACTTCGGCGTTCACATTTCTCGCGCAGCGTCCGATGGTCTGAATCAGACTGGTCGCGCTGCGGAGGAAGCCCTGTTTGTCGGCGTCGAGAATCGCGACGAGCGACACCTCCGGCAGGTCCAGTCCCTCGCGCAGCAGATTGACGCCGATCACCACGTCATACTTCCCGTCGCGAAGGTCGCGCAAGATCACCACCCGCTCCATCGTGTCGATCTCGCTGTGCAGGTAGGCGCCCTTGATGCCGGCCTGCTGAATGTATTCGGCCAAATCCTCCGCCAGCCGCTTGGTCAGCGTCGTGACCAGCGTTCGCTCGCCCCGCGCCGTCCGCGCCTGAATCTGGTGCAACAGGTCCGGCACCTGACCGCGAGCCGGTTTGACGCTGATGACCGGATCGAGCAGCCCCGTTGGCCGGATGACCTGCTGAACGACTTCTCCCAGCGATTTCTTCAGTTCATAAGGCCCCGGCGTCGCCGAAACGAACATCACCCGGTCCCACATCGCCTCGAATTCCTCAAAACGCATCGGACGGTTGTCCAGGGCGCTGGGGAGGCGAAAGCCGTGCTCGACCAGCACCTCCTTTCGGGCGCGGTCGCCGTTATACATCGCCCCGATCTGCGGCACGGTGGCGTGCGACTCGTCGAGGATCAGCAGAAAATCCTTCGGAAAATAATCGACCAGCGTGTACGGCTTCGACCCCGGCGCCGAGCCTGCCAGGTGCCGCGAGTAATTCTCGATGCCCGAGCAGTATCCCACCTCGAGCATCATCTCGATGTCGTACTTCGTGCGGGCCGCCAGCCGCTGAGCCTCCAGCAGCTTGCCCTGCTGGCGAAAGTAGTTGAGCTGCTGCTCCAATTCCTGCCGGATGCTCTCGACCGCCGCTTCGAGCCGGTCGTGGGGCATGACATAGTGGACCGCCGGATAGACGTAGAGCTGCTCGTGCTTGTCCAGCGCCGCGCCGGTCAACGGATTGATCGTCTGCAGCTTTTCGATCTCGTCGCCGAACAGCTCGATGCGATAAGCGATCTGATCGTAGGCCGGAAACAGCTCGATCACGTCGCCGCGCACGCGGAAGGTGGCGCGATCGAGATTGAAATCGTTGCGGTTGTACTGCAGATTGACGAACTTTCGCAGCAGCTCGTCGCGCTCGATATTCGTCCCGACGCGCAGGTCGATCACGCTGGCCTTGTACGCGTCCGGCGAGCCGAGGCCGAAGATGCACGACACGCTCGCGACCACGAGCGTATCGCGGCGAGAGACGACGGCGCTGGTGGCCGCGAGCCGTAGCCTGTCGAGGTCGTCGTTGCGCGAGGAGTCCTTTTCGATGTAAATATCGCGGGCGGGGATGTACGCCTCGGGTTGATAGTAGTCGTAATAGCTGACGAAATACTCGACGTTGTTCTCTGGAAAAAGCTCCTTGAACTCCTCATACAACTGAGCCGCCAACGTCTTGTTGTGCGAGATGACCAGCGTGGGGCGATTCATCGCGGCGATGAGGTTCGCCATCGTGAACGTCTTGCCCGACCCGGTCACACCCATCAGCGTCTGAAACCGCCGGTCTCGGTTGTAGGCGCGGACAAGCTGCTTGATGGCGGCGGGCTGATCGCCGGCGGGTTTGAGATTTGAGATAATCTTGAATTGATGCACGAAGAGTTATAGTCTCATGGCGACCCGCCCGATCGATTCAGCCGCGCCCGAGCCTCGACGATTTTTGTGTCGGCCAGATCGCCATATTTTGCCCGATCCAATTCCTTGACGCGCCGAAAGTGCCGGATCGCCTCATCAAACGCGCCTGCCATTGCAGCGGCATCGCCCCGAACGAGAATCAACTCTGGATCGTTGGGATTGAGATTCAATCCGATTGCCAGATGCTTCTGAAAACCAGGGTTGTCTCCGGCGCCCAGGCAGGCCGTAGCGAGGACGGCCCGCGCATCGGTCGAGTCCGGCACCAACTCCACCAGGCGTTCGGCGTGCTTGCGGCAATCTTTCATCCGCTTCATTTTCAAATACAGTTGCGCCAACATACGGTGTCCATACGGATCGTCCGGGGACTCTTCGATCGCCTGGAGGAGCAGGCCTTCGGCCCTATCCAGTTCTCCCTGGACGAGATGATTTTTCGCGGCTTTGTATTTGGTCCATACCCGCATCATGTCTTTAGGATCGGCGCCAGCGTTGTAGGTTTGGCCCGCGTCGACATAGCCGAGCGATGCCAGCTTGGACTTTTGCTCTGCGTCCAGCGAATGAGGCGGGGTTTCATCGGCGCCCCATTGCTTGTGATACTCGGTCAAATTCGACGACAACCGGTCGGATTCGGTGACTTTCTCCTCAAAAAGATTGTCCAATTCATCGGGATCCGCAGCGATGTCGTAGTATTCTTCGCCCGGAGCGCGGATGTATTTCTCCCCGTGGCCGCGCATGGCGAAAAGCGGACTCCAACCGTTCATCAGCTTCGGCGCCAGCGATTCCATATACACTGTCCGCTCGAATGAAGGCGCCGCGGCCGCGAGATCAACGCCGTCAAGGTCCCCCGGAACGGCGAGGCCCAGCAGTGATAGAACGGTCGGAGTGATATCCGCGGTGCTGACGGCGCCCGCCCCGACGACCTGACCCTGGGCAAACAGTTTCGGATTTGAGAAAATCATCGGCACGCTCATCGTGGCGTCATAAATCAAATGCGAGTGCGACTCCTCGTTGTGTTCGCCGAGACTTTCGCCGTGGTCGGCGACCACGACGATGAGCGTGCGATCCAGTTCGCCGGCGATTGTCAGCATGTCAAGCACACGGCCCAATTGGTGATCCGCGAATGCGATCTCACCATCATAGGGTCGATCCTTGAACCGTTGATCGAAAGGCGCGGGCGGCTCATAGGGGTAGTGCGGATCGTAGTAGTGAAGCCATGCAAAGAACGGGGAGGCAGGCTTTGACGCTTGGCGCGGCGCATACCACTTGAGGAAGGAGTCCGTGACTTCGTTGCCGGGCCGGTCAACCACTTCGTTCTTGAGGCCTTTTTTCGAGACCGCCAATAGATTGTCATCATAGTAATTGAACCCGCGGTCTAGGCCGTAACGGGCCATCAAAACGTAGGCGGAGATAAAGCCGGCAGTATCGTAGCCCGCGGCCTTCACGCGCTCGGCCAGCGTCACATGCTTGGCGTCCAGAACGTACTCTCCGTTGTTTCGAACGCCATGGCGCGGCGGGTAAAGGCCGGTAAAAATCGTCGAGTGCGAGGGAAGCGTCAGCGGCACGGTGGCGGATGCTTCCAGGAACAGTGCGCCGGACCTGGCCAATGCATCAATCCGCGGCGTCTCGGCGGCCTGATAACCATAACAACCCAGGTGATCTGCACGCAGGGTGTCGATGGTCACCACGAGCAGATTAAAGCCCTTGGCGCCCCCTGGCGACAGTCCCAGGCGATCGGTGGTCGCAGAAGGATAGGTATGGCGCTGCCCGAATCCGAATGTGAAGTAAACAATACCACCCAGCACCAGCAGTCCGAGGCCGGAGAGAAGAATCATTCCGAAGCGGGGTCGAGTCGTGCTTGAGTCCATCATGGAAAAAGGGTGGCGAAAGCGTGATTCGCGATTTGTTTCAGCTAGGCGTCGGTCGCTCGGTCAGCGCGGTTTCACAAATTCCGATTCGAGTGAAAGCTTAAGCTGCCCCGGGCTTCTGTCAAAATAAAGAGGGGTTCGCGCCATCGGCCGAACCCCTCTCAAAACCAAGCTAATCTAAAGACCCGATGATCGTAACAGACGATCAGCGGCGTCGGCGAATCAGAGCGATGGCGCCCAATCCCAGCAAACCCAGGGTCGCGGGCTCAGGCGTGACGCTGATGGTATAGCTATTCAGCGTGCCGCCCGTATAGGGAAAATCGTCAACAATGCTTAACTCCCAAGTACCGTTAAAATCGACACCGGCGAACGCAGCGTTCAGCGACGATGCTACACCAGCTTGATCGGACGCCAGATACACGGATGGCGTGCCGTCCCCGACGCAATCGGTAGCGCCGCCGCCGGTCTGTGCTTCGGAGGGCAGGATCGCCGTGTCGGTATAGGTGATCGGAAACGCGGCGCAGTAATTGCTCCCGCTGCCGAAACCGTCCCCATCCAAGCTGCCGGGCTTGGCTAGGAGCGTGATGCTGGGCCCGCCCACCTTGGTAAGGGTGATCGGGTTATGGTCGCCGACATATGGGTGAGTAATGTTCAAGACAATCTCGAGCGTGGCGATCGACGTGATCGGCGAACCGGCCACGACCAGGGGAACTGTGATATCCGCGGGCCCTACCGGCCCGGGCCCCGCCCCTGGATTGCCGTAAGCAATGTCTGGCGCCGGATCGGCCGTGCGAGAGTCCAGACCTGCGGACGCAGGCGCCGCAACGATCATGACGATCGCGGCAGCTAACAAACTAAAAGTTCGGACCATTTTCATTTTCTTCTCCTCCTAAACCCACAGTGACACGCGGCGCACCCGCCGCAGATTTACACGCCCCGCACCACGTGCGACGCGAAAATACCCAAAAAGTACCCTAACATCGAAATGGAAGAGATGTGAATGACCCGAGCTGCGATTGCATTCTTCCTCCTCCAACCTAACCCAACTCCCGCCTGAACCGATCTTCCCGAAAACTTCTACCGGATGAGCCGGCCGTCTCTTGAGAACGGCGGTCAAATCGCCGGTCGCACAGCGATTGTACCCAAGTACGCATTTTGAATACAAGAGCCTCCTTGTCTCTAATTTCGATTTTTCTTAAATCTTCGTTCCGCTCCCATGATTCCGGACCGGCGCTCGGGATACCCTGTTCCATTTGCTCTCGTCCGAGTAAGGCGACCAAATATGATGGGTGACCTCGCCAACTTCGCTTTGCTTGTTAGACCAATCCCGGTATCGAGCAGCGCTTCAGGCTGCGGGCTACCGGCACCTCATTTCCGAGGGTGTCGCTTCGCTCCACGCCCCGGCCAATGGCGGAACAAGACTTCGGCCTAATCGTGGAGAAAGACGTCAGTCGCCTGGGCCCTTTGAAACCACTACGTTTGAGGGGTCGAGCTACTGGTCCGTTTCGTCGCAAGGTCCCCTTTCTAATATTTCCAGCGGCCGATTCGCTCGTATTTACGAGATTTCCATGACAATTTCTTGATTTTTCAGTCGCCAACCCCTTGAACTCTGCCGGCCGGCTTCGGTAAACTCGGTGTACAGCATTTAGGAGTCTAAATAGGGGAGCGGGAATCAGTAGCAAGGGGAACCAACCGCTGCGTGTTCACGCCTTCGGGGCAGATTGAATTTTTTGCCGCACCGGAATCGACTCCAACCAGGGTTAAGGGAACGGAAGACTTCGGGTCTTCTGAACAGTTTCGTTGTCACGAGACGCTGGACACAGGCTGTGTAGGCTTGTGCGCCATCGGTATGCGAGTTGGACAGAGGTTCGCCCTTGTCGGTGCGCCTCGAGAGCAATAAGGCAAAACGGAACTTGTTGTTCGATTTCAAACGAGGAGGAGAAGAGTTATGAAGAAGTCAGTCGGGATTGCGGCGGCCTTGTGTGTCGCCATTGGTTTTTCGTCTGCTGCGTATGCAGACCTGGTGACCTTCGGTGCAAACGTCCAGGACTTCGGAGGGGCCCCCAGCGATAATGTTGCCGCTACTCCGGAGTTGGTCGTGTCTCACATCTTTGCGTTGCCGGCCATCTTGAGCCTTGACGCCGTCCATGCACAGCTCGCCCACGACTTCGGTTCCGACGTCACGATCGAGCTGATTGCGCCAGGCGGCGGCATCCATTTCATCGCTCTCGGAGATGGGCCCCCCGGAAGTCCCCATCAAGGTCCTGGCGACACCGACGAGTTGGGCAATAATGGCACGGGT
>DATMEE010000329.1:0-2748 GCA_035557035.1 Phycisphaerae bacterium | reverse complement strand
CCGTATCCAGCTCAGGCGCGACCGCCAGGTGAGTCGCCAGATCATGCAGGCGCGACAGGCCGTGAACTTCGAGGGCCAAGTCCTCCGTCACCGCCGCGAGCTTTGCCTCGGCGCGCTTGCGCGCGTCGATGTCGATCGCCGCGCCGACCCAGCGGTTGACCTGGCCGCTTTCGTCCCAGACGGGCTCGGCGGAAAAATCAAACCAGCGCCAGTTTCCATCGGCGCGCTTCAGCCGATGGGTGCTGCGAAACGATTCGCCGGTCTGGAGACTGTGTCCGAAGCGGCGCTGCGCATTTTCCAGGTCATCGGGATGAATGAGGGGCGACCATTCCGACGCCAGAAACGTGTCGGCCGACCAGCCGGAGTATTCCTGAAAAAAGCGATTGGCGTAGAGAATGCCGCCCTGGGCGTCGCTCTGCCAGACCACGAACGGCATGGACTCGGCCAGCGTTCGGTAGCGCTCCTCGCTTTCGCACAGCGCCACTTCGGCCCGCTTGCGCTGGGTGATGTCCAGGGTGGCGCCGAGGATGCGGACGGGGCGCGTTCCCTCGCGCAAGACCAGAGCGTGTGTGTAGAGCCAGGCCACGCCGCCGTCGGGTCGTTGCACTCGAAATTCGAGCTCGAAGGGCTTCACGTCGTCGAGCGCGTTCTGAATGGCGGTACTGAAACACTCCTGGTCCTCCGGGTGCAACAGAGCGGTGAACCCTTCAATCGTTGCATCGGAAGCCTCGCGGCTCACGCCGTGGGTCAGGTGCAGTGAATTCGACCAGACCATCCGGTTCGCGTCGATGTCCCAGTCCCAGATGCCCACCTTCCCCGTCTGCGTCGCGAGGCGCAGACGCTCCTCGCTCTGCCACAGCGCCAAGGCCGCCGCCTTCTGATTCGTGATGTCGTGGGCGACCTTCGATGCCCCGATGATGACGCCGCGCCGGTCGCACACCGGAGAAATGGTCAGAGAGACGTCGATCCGGCGGCCATCTTTCGCGACCCGAATCGTCTCGAAGTGGTCGACCCGTTCGCCGCGGCGAAGCATGTCGAGGATCTTGCCTTCCTCCGAAAGGCGCTCTTCTGGAATCAGCATGCCGGCGAATTGTCCGACCGCTTCCTCCGCGCTGTATCCGAATATCCGCCGAGCGGCCTCATTCCAGGAGGTGATGCGCCCTTCCAAGGTCTTGCTGATAATGGCGTCGTCCGACGAGGCGACGATCGACGCCAGCAAGGCCTGCGCCTTCTCGGCCTCGTGATACTCGCTGATGTCCACGAGCATGTTGACCGCGCCGATCACGCGGCCGGCGCTGTCTTTGAGCGCTTGCGGATGCGCCAGGACGCGGCGACGGCTGCCGTCGGGGCGCTCAATCACAACCTCCTCGGGTGGAAGGGATCGACCTTCGCGGAGGGCGACGGCCATCGGACATTCGTCGAGCGGAAGCGCCGACCCGTCGGGGCGAAATATGCGATGGGAGCCGCACCAGGCCTCGGCGCCGATCGCGGGGGCGCGCCCCCATAGTGCCACTGCTGCGGCATTACAAGTCTGAATCAGCCCTTCGGCGTCGGTGGCATAGACCGCGGCCGGCAGCGATTCGATCAGGCGCTCGAAATAGTCCTCGGGCGGGCGCGAAGGGCTCTCACCCTGGTCCGGGGGGGCGGGTTTCATGCGCGTTTTTGGGGACGATGGGATGGATCGCCGGCGCGAGGCCGATCGCTCGTTGTTCTTCGGGTGCGTTCCGGATTGGTCCTTCCCGGGCGTGGTGGGGGAAGCTGGCTGCGCGGGGGATGACTTCTCCGCGTTGCGGCTTGCCCCGCTGGAACGGCGACGCGGCGAATCACCCATGATCAACCTCAACAACGAAGGCGGAGCGTAACAGCAGCTAAACTAGTATAGTATCATCGTGTGAGTGGAGAGGCATGGCGGGCAATGCGAGGTGTGTGTTCAGACTCCGCACCGAAAGGTTAATCGCCGGCTTTGCAACGGCACCCGCCTAGATTACAACTTCGTAATGGGCACCGCGGACGCAATGCTTCCTCGTGTTCGATGTGAGTTGGTAGGCTGTGCAGAAATCCGTAAGATGCGACGAAGCATGATGCTCGAAATCCGTGATCCCATGTCCGGAATTGACTTCGGGATTTCTGCGTCTGGATAGCGTCAGGCCGTTCTGGCGAACGGCCGCTGGAAACCGACCTTGATGATGCCGTCAGGGAGGCATCGACAACACAGAATACACTCTGAATGAAAACTTCCGCTGATACATCGTCCGTCGCTCCGAATCTCGCGCCGCTCGACGTGCTGGGGCGCGTTTCGGCAGGCTTGGCCCATGATCTGCGCACGCCGCTGACCATTGTCCGCAACGCGGTCTATCTCCTTCGCCGGTCGAACTCCGACGATCCGAAGATCGTCGAGCTGCTCGACATGATCGACGCCGAAACCGATGCGATGAACCTGATTCTCACCGGCTTGAACGAGATCACGCACAGCCGCAATCCAGAGCCGGAAGCGATCGACGTAGCGCGGGTGTTGCCGGAGGTGGCGGCCCGTGTTGACGTGAACAATCTCATGGAATGGAAGTTCGATTTTGATCCGCCATCCATCGTGTGGTGCGATCTGCCGCAGTTCACGCTGATGATGAACAAGGTCTTTCGCAACGCGGTGGCGGCGATGAAGGGGCAGGGGCAGGTCGCCGTGCGCGTGCGCCATGACAAGGACAACGACATCATCGAAGTCCGGGACAGGGGACCCGGGGTCGCGGAGGC
>DATMEE010000328.1:0-8690 GCA_035557035.1 Phycisphaerae bacterium | reverse complement strand
CCGGTGCGTTTACATCATGTAAATCGCAGACAATGTGGATCGGCGTTTGCTTTAGGAAGAGGTTCAAAAGTTTATACTGTATAAACCTTGGCTTGCTGCATCGTTCGCGAAATAGCTTTGTATTTGTTAGGTACCTTAAGAAAGACCCGTCGACGAAAATCAGAACCAGAACGAAACAGTTACGCATCTCCGCCATGACCGCTCCCCTTACGGTCGCGGCTCTGTTGGATGTTGCGATTGCTTGGGATGTTACTCGGGTGGCTGGGTGAGGTGCTCGGCGAAGCCTGGGATGTCGGTGATGGAGAGTTCGCCATTCTCGTCAAAATCGCCGGCGCACAGGGCATCAGGGTCATCCGACGACGTCAAAATCGCCGCGACGAAACCTTGAACATCGGCGCCGTTGGCGAGCGAATCGCCGTTGAAGTCGCCGGGAGCGATGTGGCCGCAGGTTTCACAGGCGATCCGCAAATAGAAGGGTCCCTGTCCTTCGTTGAAGCCGGCGACGCGAAGCATGTAGACAACGCCTTCGTCAGCGACCCAGGAGATGCGCGATCCGACCTGGGGAAAGCCGCAGCCGTCGTCGTTGCAGGCGATCTCCACGCCGTCGCACGCGGAGAACATGGCCAGCGAGGTGTCGAAGCCGGTGAGACAGGTGTCGGCAGTGACGACCCCGTGGCATGATGCCGTGTACAGGTACCAGAGGTCGTAGATGTCGTTCAGGGTGCAGGTCGTGTCGTCGAATTCGCCGGTGGCCTGGTCCGTGTTTCCGAAGGTCGTGCCGTCGTAGGCCGTCCGGCTGTTCCAGCACTCGTCGCCCGATCCCTGACCGATGGGGGTGTGATGCAGGTAGAGCAGGTAGGGGCCGGTGTAGTTCATGAACCCGGAGATGCGGATGTAATAGGTTTGTCCGCCGTTCGCGCCCCAGGTGACGCCGGACTGGTGCGGGGGCTGATCGGGCGGCCCGCATAGATCGTCGTTGCAGGCGATCTCGCCCGCCACGCACTCCGAGAAAATGGCGATCGCGGTGTCGTATGAGCTTCCGCAGAGTCCGGCCGTGGCGAGGCCGGTTTCGGGCGGGGTGTAGCAATACCATTCGTCGATGGTGTCGCCGTCGGTGCAAGTGGTGAGGTCAACGCCGCCGGAATTGTCGGCGGTGGTTCCGGCGTAAAAACCATCGGTGGCGATGATGCAATCCTGGCACTCGTCTCCTGTGGACGGTTGTCCCGCGGCCGCGACGAAGAGGGCGATCGCCAGTGCGCAGGGGGTCATTTATCTTTTTTCCTGTCGCAAGTTCATGGTCGAGAACGCAATGGCGGTGGACGCCTGGGGATTCGCCCGATGGGATCAAGGATAGCAAATTCCTGTTTCATTTCCAAGCGGCAGTAATTGCTAATACATGCTCCGCCGCCCCGTTGGGGCGGACAATTTCGGGATGCGTCAACGCCACGAGTTGCGCTTCGCTCCACTCGTGGCTACAGCCCGTCGCTCCCTTCGGGGCGAAAGCTCTGCTCGCCTGTGGCGAGGCGATGGGGTGGAGCATGATATTCGCTTGTAACTGCGGTGGCGCACTTGGACTACAATGCAAGGCTTTGGCAAATCCATGCCGACGCAACGGCCGTCGGCCCAGCCACGGCGGATCGTCGACCGGCGCGGTCGGGATTCTTTCACAATGGAGCGAGGACCGCTTCCTTACGGGGCGGCTCTGTTAAGCATGGTGGAGAAACGCGGAGAATTCAGCGAATCGCATGCCCCGGCGCCGCGGGAGACGCTGCTGAAGCAGCGGATCGGCGACCTCGAGCTGAAGCTCAAGGGGACGCGGCTGGAGCGCATCGTCGAGCGGCTCTATGAGGAGCTGCAGAAGGCGGGGCTGTCTGCGTTTCGGCCGCCGGTTTATCTGTCGGACGAGTGGGGCTGCCCGGATCGCGTGCCGGTGGTGGGCGTGCCGTTTTATCTGGCGGATGCGAATCTGCTGAAACTGGAAGATGAAGTCATGGAGGGGATCGAGGCCGAGTCCGACGATCAGATCATGAAGTATTTGCGGCACGAGGCGGGGCACGCTTTCAACTATGCGTACCGGCTGTTCGAGACGCCGGAGTGGACGGCGATGTTCGGTCCGTTTTCGCGGCCCTATACCGAGGAATATACGCCGAGTCCGTTCTCGCGCAGTTTCGTGCGGCATCTGCCGGCGTGGTATGCGCAGAAGCACCCGGACGAGGATTTCGCGGAGACGTTCGCGGTGTGGCTGGACCCGGAATCGAAATGGCAGAAGGTGTATGCGGAGTGGCGCTGTTTGCCGAAGCTGCTGTACATCGACGAGCTGTCGAAGCGGCTCGGCTCGCAGCCGCCGCCGGTGAACGGCGACAATTACGACATGCAGGAGGATTTTCTGGCGAGCACGGTCGGGGAGCATTATGACCGTCAGAAGCCGGGTAAGATCGAGATCCCGCCGCTGTTCGATTCGGCGCTGCGGGACATTTTTCCGGCGGCGAGCGTCACGGTAGAGGCACCCGACGGAAAGAAGGACGCGGAGGAATCGGCGGCGGAGTTTCTGAAGAAGCATCGGCGAACGATCGTGTCGCGGGTGTTTTACTGGACGGGATTGAACGATCGGATGATCCGGGCGCTGGCGATGCACCTGGAGCAGCGGTGCGAGGCGTTGAATCTGGCGGTGGGCAAGGACCGCAACGAGCGACTGATCGAGGTGATCGCGTTTATCACGGCGCTGTGCATGAATCGGCTGCACACCGGCGAATTCATCAGCCGGTGAGATCGGTGTTCGGACCGGCTATTACCCGGCGCCACACACGGAGACGACATGGACGAGAAATACAAGATCACGATTCTTTATGACGCGACCGAGGACGACGAGCGCCTCAAGGCCGAGGCGGAGAAGCGGCCTTACGTGCAGGCGCCGCTGCAGGTGGCCGAGGCGCTGGAGAAGCGGGGGCACACGGTCAAGAGCGTGGGGGTTCGCAAGAAGATCAAGATATTGACGGACGTGATCGAGAAAGACGACAGCGACGTCATTTTCAATCTGTGCGAGGACATCGCCAACAAGTCCCAGCACGAGCACAACGTGGCGGGCATGCTGGAGCTGTATGAGAAGTGCTTCACCGGAACCGGGTCGGCCGGCTACATGCTGGCCAGCGACAAGGCGCTGTGCAAGAAGGTCCTGCAGTTTCACGGGATCGCCTATCCGCGGTTCTGCACGTTCGAGAAGGGGCGCGTCGACTGGTCCGACAAACTGGAATTTCCCCTGATCGTCAAGCCGCTGCACGAGGATGCGTCGATCGGGATCGACAAGGGGTCGGTGGTCCACAACGTGAAGGAACTATTGGAACGGATTTCGTATCTGCACGAGAACTTCGACGGCGCCGCGCTGGTGGAGGAGTTCATCGACGGGCGGGAGATTTACGTCGGCGTGATCGGCAATGACAAGCCAGAGGCACTCCCGATATTGGAGTGGGATTTTTCAAAGGTGACGGACGGTCCGAAGATCGCCGGCTCGGAGGCGAAGTGGGACCGCGATTCGGAAGCGTTCAAGGCCCCGGAAGTGTTTCCGGAGGACATTCCCGCGGAGGTGGTGAAGGGCATTCAAAATGCCGCGGTGACGGCATACGAGGCGTTGAAGGTGCAGGGGTATGGGCGGGTGGACATGCGTCTACGGAAGTCAGGCGGCTCCGCGACGGCGAAGAACTCCCCGGAAACAAAAGCTCCCGATGCGGTGAAGCCGCCGGCCGAGGGAAAGAATGCGGACGCGGCCAGGCAGGCAGCCGAGGCGAAGGATTCGGAGTGGGACTACCACGTGATCGAGGTGAATCCGAACTGCTGGCTGGAAAAGCGCAGCGAATTTGCGATGGCGGCGCGGAAGCACGGGCTGAGCTATCCCGATCTGCTGGAGCGGATCATCAGGCTGGCGTTGGCGCGACGCACACCGCGCGAGGCGAAGTAAAACAGAGCCCGACCGTAAGGGAGCGGGTAAACGCTGAAATTGCGAAGGATTCCCTGATTGTGGTTCGCTCGATTTGCATGCGCCGATCTGTTCGGAGCGGTAACCGCTTCCTGACGGGCGCGGCTCTGTTCCGCGGGCTTCGCACGCTTGTTCCTATCCTTCTGACTTCTGTCACCGCTTCTTCCGCGTTCGCCGATCGGCTGGATGAAGTGCGCGCCCGCGGCACGCTGGTCTGGGGCGGGGATGAGGAGGGCGGCGGTCCCTACGTTTATCCCGATCCTGCGAATCCACGAAGGCTGGTCGGGTTTGAAGTTGAGTTGGCGGAAGTCATTGCGGCCGAGTTAGGCGTGCGCGCCGAATTCCACCAGGCCGACTGGAACACGCTGCCGAATTTTCTGGAGAGCGGGGAGATCGACGTCATTCTCAACGGCTACGAGTGGTCGCCGCAGCGGGCGTCGCTCATGCTGGCCAGCCGGCCGTATTACATCTACGAGCTGCAACTGCTGGTCGCGAAGCGGAACTCGCAGATCAATTCGTGGGAGGATTTGCTGCCGCGGCCGGGGGCGGGCCAGGCCAAGATCGGCGTGATGCAGGGGACGGCCGCGGTGGGGTACGTGCGCGGGCGGCTTGGCGACGCCGCGCGGATCATCGAGTACGACGGGAACACAAATGCGATGCAGCAGGTGTCGGCCGGGGTGGACGATGCCACAGTGCAGGACCTGCCGATCGCGGTGTTTTATCGCAATCTGCCGCAGGGGTCGGGGCTTCGGTTCGTGGGCGAGCCGGTAGGGCGTGGTTACTACGTCATTTTTGCGAAGAATGGCGAGACGCGGTTGATCGAGGCGATCAATGGCGCGATCGAGTCGGCGTTTCGGGACGGGCGGCTGCGACGGATTTATGAGAAGTATGGGCTGTGGAATCCGACGCAGGATGGGTTGCTCGCGGCGCGGCCTGAGCCACGGGGTGACGTGGTGCTGCGCGGGTGGGACGCGGTGGCGGCATACGGGCCGGTGCTGATTGAGGCGGCGGGGACGACGCTGCTGCTGTCGTTTCTGGCGATGCCGCTGGCGGTCCTGCTGGGATTGCTGGTGGCGCTGGGGCGGATGTATGGGCCCGCGGTGCTGCGGGCGCCGTTAAGTGTGTACGTCGAGGTGCTGCGCGGGACGCCGCTGATGATGCAGCTTTTGTTCATCTATTTCGTGCTGCCGGAGTTGTTGAAGATGGTCGGGATTCACGGAATGAACCGGCTGGCGGCGGCGGTGATCGGCCTGGGTGTCAACTATTCGGCATATGAGGCGGAGATCTATCGCGGGGCGCTGCAGGCCATTCCACGCGGGCAGATGGAGGCGGCGCTGGCCCTGGGGATGACGCGGCGAAAGGCGCTGCGGCTGGTCATCGTGCCGCAGGCGCTGCGCATCGCGCTGCCGGCGGTGACCAACGATTTCATCGCCCTGTTCAAGGACACGTCGATCTGCTCGGCCATCGCGGTGATCGAGCTGACCAAGCAGTACAATATCCTCTCGAACAGCACGGGAGCCCGGCTGGAATTGGCGGCGATGACGGCGGGGCTGTATCTGGCAATGAGTTATCCGCTGTCAGTGATGGTGCGGCGCCTGGAGCGGCAGCTGGGCGGGGAGCGGGAGAAGTAAGAACATGATTTGCGTTGAGCGATTGTTCAAGCGATTCGGTTCGATGGAAGTGCTGCGCGGGGCGTCGATGAGCGTGGCTAAGGGGGAGGTCGCGGCGCTGATCGGGGCGTCCGGGAGCGGCAAGAGCACGTTCCTGCGCTGCCTGAACGGCCTGGAGATGTTTGACGCGGGCAGCGTTGAGGTCAGCGGAGAAAAACTCGGCGGAGGCGTTGGTGGGACTGCGCCAACGGCGCTTTCACATTTGCGCCGGCGAGTGGGCATGGTCTTTCAGCAGTTCAATCTCTTTCCGCACATGAGCGTGCTGCAGAACGTGATGTCAGGTCCGTTGCACGTGCTCGGATTGTCCCGCGGCGAGGCGGCGGCGCGGGCGGAGAAACTGCTTGCTCGCGTCGGCATGGCGGACTTTGTCGATCGGCGGCCGGGAATGCTGTCGGGCGGCCAGCAGCAGCGCGTCGCGATCGCCCGCGCCCTGGCCAACGAGCCGGACGTGATTCTGTTCGACGAGCCGACCAGCGCGCTGGATCCGAAGATGACGGGGGAAGTGCTGTCGGTGATGGCGGATTTAGCCGCGGATGGACAGACGATGCTGGTGGTGAGTCATGCGATGGAGTTCGTGCGGCGGACGGCGCATCGTGTTCACGTGTTCGTGCAGGGGGAGATCGTCGAGTCGGGGCCGCCGGCGCAGGTGTTCGGCGAGGGGGCGCATGCGTTGACGCGGGAATTGCTGGAACACTGAGGTTGCTGCGAAGGCGGCGGCACTGTCTCGGCATTCCGCCGCGCCTTCGGACCGGACGATTTGATTCGCCTGCGTTATCCACGAGTTGCGCTGCGCTCCACTCGTGGCTACAGCCCGTCGCTCCTTTGGAGCGAAGAATTGAATCAGTTGCGGGAGTCGCGGGCGGCCGTGATGTTGAGTGGGATGAACTCGCGCGTGCCGGGGCCCGGGAGCGCGGTGCCGGGCAGGGCGTGGTCGGCGGGTTGGCCGTCGATGTTGCGCATGGGGATGGGGCTGGCGGGGACGCGGGTGCGGCGCACGACCTTGCCGAAGCGCAGGCGCATTGCCCAGCCGAGGGTGCGGCGGATGTTGTGCAGAACGCCGACCATTCCAACGACCTGCATCATCGCGTCGGCCAGGTAGAGCTTGCTCTTGGGGCGGATCAAAGCCCAGGTGAAGCGAAGCGGGTTATAGAAATACAGGTACGCAGTGAGAATGTTGAGCTGCTTGCGCCAGGGCTTGGGGTTTTCCGAGGCGACGACATAATTGGCGTCGAGCATGTGCTGCTCTACCTTCTTGCCGCCGACGCTGTCATAAACGAGGCCGGAGGTGAAGGCGCCTTCGTAAAGCTTCGAGCCGGTGGCGGGGGTCATCATCAGCACCTGCAGGCTGATGGCCCCGGCCTTGCGCAGGAGCTTCGCCTGGTTGATGAGGCCGTAGTTCGAGCTGTTGCTGTAGAGCGGCTGGGTGTCGTGGTGCATCATCATCGGCATCGGGTTGATGCCGCGGTCGCTGAGCAGCCGGAACGCCTCGGTCGTCTTGTCGACGCTTTGGCCTTTGTTGACGAAGGTGGCGGTCATGTCCTCGACGCCGAGCCAGAGGGCGCGGGCGCCGGCGTAGCGAACGGTCGGGATGTGCTCGCGGAGCTGAAGCGTGTCATGCACGGTCACTTCGGTGCCCCAGCGGATGCGCTTGCGGAAGGGCTTGCCGTCAATTTCGGCGCGGGCGAGGGTCTCGACGATGTTGAGGGTGCGCTCCTTCGAGTTGAAGAAGTTGTCGTCGGCGCCGAAGAAGTAGCGCAGGCCGTACTCGCGGTGGAGCCGGGTGAACTCCTCGAGAATGCGCTCCCCGCTTTTGACGCGGTGCTGGCGCTGGTTGTAGGCCGGCAGGGGGCAATAGGGGCAGGCGAACTTGCATCCGAAGGTCAGCACCACCGCCGAGACCGGCGAGTATTTGCGAACCTTGTCGTGGGGCAGGGCGAATTGTCCCAGCGTGGCCTTGCCGCTGGGCGGCTCGAGCAGGCGATAGCCATGAATCGGATGCGGCAATTCGTCGAGATCGCCGACGAGGCGCTGCACGCCGGTGTCGATCAATTCCTCCGCCGCGCCCGTCGATCCGGTGCGGGCATAGACGAGGCCGGGAATCTGATCGAGCAGGCCGCTGTTGCGGGCGCGGATGAAGGCCTGGCGGAGCGATCCGCCGACTTCGCGCAGGGACAGCAATACTTCGAGCAAGCTGAGCAGCACAAACTCCTCGCCGGTGATGGCCACGTCGGCGCCGGAGGGATCGTTGGGATCGTTGCTGAAGACGTCCCAGGGCTCATACACGGTTTTCGCGCCGCCGGCGATGATCAGCGGACGATGCGATTCGTCGATGCGGCAGGCGTCGCGGATGAGGTCGTTGCAGGCGGCGGTGTGAATCTGCATGGACGAGACCATGAACAGATCGGGGATGCGCCCGTCGAGCCGCATGAGCGAGGGGCGGAAGTTCTTGTTCCACTGCTGCAACACGATGCGGGTCTTGGCAAAGCCCGCGTCGAGCATGGCCGATCCGACCGCACGGACGCCGCCGGGCACCATGCGCAGATCTGCGAAGATGAAGGGGAGCATCCGGGTGCGATGGTCGAATGCGCAGGCGATGACAGTGGTCAGGTCGTGCCGCCTGGCCTGGAGGCGGAGGCGCTCGCGGATGCGAAGCAACTCGCCGGGTTTGAGTAGTTCGTCGCCACGGTCGCGGCGGGGGAGTTCCATGCAAGACCTTTCGACAAATCGGAGCCGCGCTGTAACAGAGCCGCGCCCGTCAGGAGGCGGTCAGCGCTGGAATGGGTGAAGGCCGCATGAATTCCAGAACCAAATCTGAAGACGTCTGAAGAGGCCGCACCAATCCGTCGCGGATTGTAAGTCGAGATGGCGTCAGGTTCAAACGCCATTTGCCGCGCCGATTTTGCGCTCTTTTTCGGCCGATGGCTGGAATGGGGCGTGGAATTGGGGGAATCTGTATAATGCTCGGCACGCTGATTTTATTGATTATTCGGCTTCTGATTGGAGCAATCATGGCTGACCAACTGACGCAACACGTTCGAGAGATCGGGCCG
>DATMEE010000327.1:0-2660 GCA_035557035.1 Phycisphaerae bacterium | reverse complement strand
GGGCTGGCCCTCATCAATGGAACGCAGTTCATGCTGGCCTACGCGGCAGCCATCGCGGTCCGCGCCCGCCGGCTCGCGAAGCACGCCGACATTTTTGCCGTCATTTCGCTCGAAGCGGCTCGCGGGAGCATCGCGCCCTTTCGAGAGGACCTGATCGCCCTGCGCCCCCATCCAGGAGCGCTGGAGGTTTCCGCAAACGTGCGTCGGATGATGACTGACAGCGAGATTTTGGTATCGCACGCCGGATGCGACCGGGTGCAGGATCCCTACAGCCTTCGCTGCATCCCCGCCGTTCACGGCGCTTGTCGCGACGTGGTGCGCGCGGCCGCCGCCACCATCGAAATCGAGCTCAACTCCGTCACGGATAATCCGGTGCTGGTCGGCGACGAGGTGGTCAGCGGCGGCCTGTTTCACGGCGAACCGCTGGCGTTCGCGCTCGATCACATGGCGATGGCGCTGACCGAGTGGGCCAATATTTCCGAGCGGCGGCTCGACATGCTGCTCCACGGCCCCGACGGCCTCCCGCTGCTCTTGATGAAAGACACCGGTCTGAACAGCGGTTTCATGATTCCCCAGTACACCGCTGCCGCCCTCGTGAACGAGTGCAAGGTGCTCAGCACCCCGGCCAGCGTGGATTCAATCCCCAGCAGTCTCGGCCAGGAAGATCATGTGAGCATGGGCGCCACCAGCGCCGTCAAGTGCTGGCAGGTCCTTGAGAACGCGGAGACCGTGCTGGCGATCGAGGGACTCTGCGCGGCCCAAGCTCTCGATTACCGATTGCCCGTAAAGCCCGGCATCGGCCCGCGAGCCGCTCTCGCCGAGATTCGAAAGTCGATTACGCACGCGGAAGAAGACCGGGAGTATGGCCGCGACATCGAGACCGCCCTGCAACTCTTGCGCGGGCGCGACATCCTCCAGGCTGTAGAATCCGCCGCCGGCAGCCTGCAATGACCGAAACTGTAGCGGCGGACGGTGCGTTTCCGTTATCATCGACACGGCGAATGACGGTTGAACTACAAGGAGAACTGGCATGGCGGAAGGCGGCGCTTGCTTCGTTGTGAATCTGATTTTCTCGGTTCCTCAACGCGTGTTTGAGTTTTTCTCCCGCGGTGTCTTCGATTTGCTGGGGGTGGAGCCGCCCAGCTTGCTGCGGGCCTTTGGCGACATCTTCGGTTGCGGATTTTGATCGCGGGATGGCTCAATCAATCGGCCTGCAGTCAGGCGCAATATTGATTGTCCGTATTGCGGTGGAGCGAGGGCCGAAGGCTGCTTCATCTTCAAATGGCTTTCTGAGGCCGATAACCAAGTATCGAGCTTAGGGGCACACCTCGCAGGGACGCCTTGAACATGAGCTTCTTCTGCATCGCCGTTGACGTCTTCTTTCAAATACCGGAAATGGTGCTGGGCTTTCTTTTCGGGCTTGTCGGCCTCGACCGCCCCGATTTGACCTTCGGCATCGGCTCCATATTCGGATGCAATCTTTGATTTGCCCCGGCCGCCGGTCCTATACATTTCCGGCGGCGTTTTATCGCTTATGAACTTGACCGCTGCAAAAGCCGAAAAAAGAGCGCTACCTCGTTTTGGAGACTAACATGAGCTTCTGCACAGTTATTGACATCTTCTTCGCCCTTCCGCAGTTCATCGTGAACAACCTCTACGGTTTCTTCGGAGCGGTTCCAATCGACGTCAGCTCGCGCATCGATGCGATCTTCGGCTGCGTCGCCACCATTCAGTGAGTCGCACGCGAACCAGCGCTCACGGTCTCTCAAGTCGACGATAGCGGCCAGCCGCTGAGCGCGCCAGCACAGACCTTGTTCCGTCGCGCCGTATCCCACGCTCGCCCCAATTTTACCCTCTCGGCACCTGCGCTCCCGCCCCCTAAAATCGCGACCATGTCACAAAAGAAGGCCGTGGAGGGTCTGTTCGACGCCTTCCTGTTTATCTTCGTTCCCGCCGTCGTCTACACGATGGCGGCGTTGAACTGGATCCTCGACCCTTTTTTTCTACGCGCTCGCACCGTCGCCCGGCAGCTTCCGGAACTCGCCCGATTTCCCTCGACGACCAGTCGAAAGCTGGCTCAATTCCTGGCTCGCGGCGGATCCGTCTTCCTGCAGATCGGCATCGCGCTAGTGTCCGTCACCGGAATCGCCTTCATCTGGCATCACTGGCAGGATCACATGGCGCTGGCCGGCGATTCCGCGCCCATGCGATGGCTCATCGCTGCCCTCTCGATTCTGGTAGGAGTCTGGTTCATCGCGTGGTGCGAATTCCTGCGCATTACGCTGCTGCGCGAGCCGACGCGTCGCGCAATTCGCCGTCGGCTGAACCGAATCGGGCTTTTGACCTGCGTTAATTGCGGCCGAAGCCTGAAGGGACTCACCTCCGGCGTTTGCTCGGAATGCCATGGGCGGGCCGAATGATCGGTACTTTCAGAGAGGGCGGCGCTTTCAGAATTTTGCCGGCTTATTGCTCAGCGACATCAACGTCATCGGCTCACTTGGCGGCTGGGCGTCCTTCAAGGGCGAAGGCGCCGCGGCGATGACATGCGGCGCCAGCCCCAGCCGCGCCCACTTGCGAGTGCGATAGCCCGCGTGGGTGCCATTATGCCCCTGTTGGGTCCAATCCCGCTTCCATTCGATCTGTTCCAGCTTGTCATCCTT
>DATMEE010000326.1:0-4593 GCA_035557035.1 Phycisphaerae bacterium | reverse complement strand
AAGCGGAAGCCGAATGTCATGGTCACGCCCGAGCAGGACGTGAAGGATTTTGAATCCTGCTTCGGCAAAATCGACAGCGCTTTTGTCAAGAAATATTCGGATTTCATCACCAAGCTGCCGTTCCGCCCCTGACCGGCAGGTCGGCAGGCCCATCCCAGCCCCGTCACCTTCCGGCTGCAAATCACGCCCTATGTGCGTGAAAAGGCCGGCGTGTGCTGTGGACAAGTCGCGATTTGCGGATACAGTTTAGAGTCGGGATAGCTGCTTTAGGCTCGCTCTTGATTTGCACCCCAACTTCCTCGCACATGGAAGAGGGACTCGCATGTTCGTCACTCCCAAGGCTGCCCGCGTTGCGGAGATGCTCGCCCTGCTGATCGCCATCCAACCGGCCATCGCCACGGCGGAAATTCGGAATATCACCGGATCGTCGTCTGCCACCGTGATTCAATTTGAAGGAGTCGTTCCGGTGCAGAGCGATTTTGCCCAGGTGCTCATCCCCTTCACCCAGGCCGAGCCGCCGGCATTGTCGGCCGCCCAGGTGGATCGGATCGGCAAGGCGGGCGACACCACGGCCGCAGGCTCGGTCCTTTCGGTGTTTACCGAGCCGAACTTTTCGGCGACCGCGCCGCCAAACGACGTCGGGATCGATCTGGCCGGCTTCGCCGACGATGACGTTACCAGTTGGTTCCTCAAGGGTGAGGCGAGCGAGACGCGAACCATCGCGATCGAGGGGGCGGAAGCAGCAGGCGGCGATCTTCTACTCGGCGCGACGGCGAGCGATCGCGGACAGAGCCGGGTGATTCTATCGGGGGTGATGTTTATCTCCTCGCGCGACGTGTCGCGTGACTTGACCGGCGCCGAGGTCAAGCTGCGGGTCGGCGTCCAACGGCGCGAATTCGGCAAGTTGCCGAGCGATCTGGTGGCCGGCGACCTGGTGCTGGCCGGCGGGCCGAACGGCGAGGTCACGGTCAGCCGGTCGGACGGGAGTTTCGCAGGCGTCTTTATGCCCGTCATCGATTTCTCGGGGACGGTCACCGAGCTGCCGCTCGTTCGCGCCATTCTCTTCGCCGGCTTGGAGCTTCCTTACGAATATGACTTTGAAGTCGGCGTACCTTTCGAACTGGAACTCACCGTCACGGCCGAGGCGCGGACGATCCCCGGCGGAGTCGGGGCCAGCGCTGTTTTCGGCTTGCCGCAGCTCAACTTGCCCGAAGTGATGCTCAAAGTGGCCAAGGACGATCGCGGAACCCAGCTCGCCTCCGCCATCGCCCAGCGCGTCGATACCACCGGCGCAACCTATCAGAACGGCGGCGGGCCGTTCCTGCCCGGAATATGCGGCGCCATGGGAATTGAGACGCTCTGGCTCGCCTTTGCCGGCCTGATGTTCATCGGTGCCGCCTACCAGGGGCGATCCGTCGGCCGACGCAGACGACATTGATGTGTTGCTCGCAAAGTCGCAAACCGGCGACGTTATTCTCTGGTCACTTCTGCTCGTTGGGGCATCGCGCTGCTCGGAGTCGGCGTGTGGTGGCTCCGACGATGGGTCTTTTCGACGCCCGTGACCGATGAGGCCGACGATTGGTCGCTGCAACATTTGCGCGAAATGCACGCCCGCGGTGAAATCTCGGACGAGGAGTTTGGCAGGCTTCGCGGACAGATGATCTCGCAATACAATAATGCCGCATCGCGCCGCGCCGAAACTGCCCGGCCGAATTCGGCTCTCGAAAATCGTGCATCCGCAGACAGCAGGGGACTCGATGGCGACTATTCGTGAGCCGGTTTGTTATAAAGGGGCGTGACAGGGCGGGTCGATAAGTTGCGAGCGGCGTTCTCGCGCCGAACCAGCTACAATGTTCTCGGTTGAGCGTCGCACGGCGGCGGCCCGGTTTCTACTCAAAAAGGATTGATCCATTGTCCAACGGCAACAAAAACGGCGGGAACGGCGGCGGCCCGGGTCGCGGCCCGCGCGGCGGGGACGAATTCAACAAGCAGCAGCGCAAGCGGGCGAGCATCTGCAGCTTCTGCGGCAAGACCCATCGCGACGTCGGCCCGATGGTCGAAGGGCCGAACGACGCCTTCATCTGCTCAAACTGCGTCGATCTCTGCCACAACATCATCCAGCAGGAGAAGCGCAAGGCCTCGGGCCTCAAGCCCCTCTTCAACAAGATTCCCACGCCGCGCGAGATCAAGACTTATCTCGATCGCTACGTCGTCGGCCAGGATCACGCGAAGAAATCACTCTCCGTCGCGGTCCATAATCACTATCAGCGCCTTACCTACGCCGACCGCTCCGATCCCGACGACATCGAGATCGAAAAGAGCAACATTCTGCTCATCGGGCCGACCGGCTCGGGCAAGACGCTGCTCGCCCGCACGCTGGCCAAGGTGCTCGACGTGCCCATCGCCATCGGCGATGCCACAACCCTGACAGAGGCCGGCTACGTAGGCGAAGACGTCGAAAACGTGTTGCTGCGCCTGTTGCAGGTCGCCGACTTCGACCTCGAAACTGCCCAGCGCGGCATCATCTACATTGACGAAATCGACAAGATCGCCCGAAGCTCCGGCAACGTCAGCATCACCCGCGACGTCTCCGGCGAAGGCGTCCAGCAGGCCCTGCTCAAGATGCTCGAAGGCACCGTCGCGAACATTCCTCCGCAGGGCGGGCGCAAACATCCCGAGCAGCAATACATCCAGATGGACACCTCGCAAATTCTGTTCATCTGCGGCGGAACTTTCTCCGGCCTGGAGGAAATCATCAAGCGGCGCATCGGCCGAAAGGCCATCGGCTTCGCCAGCGAGACTTCGCTCAGCGACACGGCTGACGAACGGGGCAAAGTGCTGGCACAAGTGCGGCCGGAGGACCTCGTCGAGTTCGGCATGATTCCCGAATTTGTCGGCCGCCTGCCCGCCGTCGCGACCCTCGGGCCGCTCGACGAAAGCGCGCTGGTCAACGTGCTGACCGAGCCGCGCAACGCCCTGTGCAAGCAATATCAGAAGCTGTTCGAGATCGCCGGCAGCGAGCTGCAGTTCACCGACGAGGCGTTGCACGAAATCGCCCAGCGGGCGATGAAGCGCGATACCGGCGCCCGCGCCCTTCGCGGCGTGGTCGAGGACCTCATGCTCGACGTGATGTTCCACCTGCCCGACGACGAGCGCAAGGGCCGCTACCTTGTCACCGGTCCAAACGTCCGCGGCGAAACCCCCATCCACCCCCTGCGCGAAACCCGTCGCAAGGAATCCGCGTAAGCCGCGTCGCTCCACTTCGCCCCAACGGGGCGACGGGTTGTAGCCACGAGTGAAGCGAAGCGCAACCCGTGGATTTGCAGTACCCTGATCATTCTCCGCTCTGAAGGAGCGGCGGAGTCTTTGAGGCGACAGGGCGATTGGGACGCCGAGATGTTACTACCAGCATGAACGGGCACTCTTCTGGAAAATCGCTTTCGGATCCGGGAGCAAACATGTCGCCTCACTCACGGGCCTGGTGGCTCGGCCTCGCCGGCCTGCTCCTCACGCTGGCGGCATTGCCGGCCTATGCCCTCACGATGGACCAGCCGTTCCTGCGCTCCACGGGTCTCGTCGCATGGACCCTCGTGGCGGCGGGACTCACGCTCGCGCTGGTCGCGGTCATCCGCACCCGGCGGCGAGCGGCCAAATGGATTCTCGGCGTACACGTCGCGCTCGTGATCTTCGCCTTCTACGCCTTCTTCGGCTTCGCCAGGCTGCCGCGGCCGTCCATGCTCGCGGCCGACAGCGTCGCACCGGCTTTCACGCTGCCGAGCTCCTCTGGCGAGCAAGTGTCACTGGCCCGGCTCCTCCAGGATGGTCCGGTGCTCCTTGCCTTCTACCGCGGCGAATGGTGACTGTCCTGCATGTCCGAGCTGCGAGGTCTCGCGGCCATCAACGACGACCTGAAAGACATGAACGTGACCCTGGCGGGCGTCTCCACCGACACCCCCGAGGCCGCCCGCCGTGTGGTCGAACGCCACAAGCTGCCCTTCCAGATTCTGAGCGATCCGAAGTGCCAAACAATCGCCGCATTCGGCTTGGTCCACAAAAACGCCGGTCCCGGCGGCACAGATATCGCCATCCCCGCCCAAATTCTGATCGGCCGCGACGGAAAGATTCTGGGGCGGCGCGTTGCCCGGTTGATTCAAGATCGACCCTCGGCGAACGAAACGCTCGAGAATGTACGGCTGTTTCTCGCAGAGGCGCAGAGAACGCGTAGAGTAGGTTAAAAAACTCCGCGCTCTCTGCGCCTCCGTGAGAAACTATTCCTTCAGTCCATTCACAATCCGCGTAATCCCGTTCTTCAAATACTCAACATTGAAATTGATCAGCAGCCCGACCCGCTTATCCGTTAATCGCAGAGTTCGCGGTGAATATGCAAAGCGGCATCCACGATCGATCCAGTGATCTGATTTAAGGTTTCTCGCGGAGGCGCAGAGAGCGCAGAGGGAGGATGTGGTGAAGTGAGTCGAATGTCCGTTTGGTTCATCCGGTTCATCTCCATAATACTGTTCTTTTCTCTCTCTTTGCTCTGCGTTCTCCGCGCCTCTGCGAGAAATCCCCTCTACTCCCACTCAATCGTCCCTG
>DATMEE010000325.1:0-9792 GCA_035557035.1 Phycisphaerae bacterium | reverse complement strand
GAGAATCATCATTTTTTGATGCGGAAAATGCGCGCCGAGGGGCGGACAAAACATTGACATTTCGCGGCGCGCCGACGATATTGTAATTTCGATGAGCGTCTGCGGGTGTTCGGGGCTTGTTTCTACTCGAAGCACTGTCGTTTCAAGCAGGCCCCCTCGAAGGCGCTTTGGTGTAGTGAGGTTAAGCATCATGTCTGAAGGTACGGTAAAGTGGTTCAACGACTCGAAGGGCTTCGGCTTCATCCAGACGGATGACGGCCAGGACGTCTTCGTCCACCAGACGGAAATCAAGATGGACGGTTTCCGCACGCTGCCGCAGGGAACGCGAGTCAAGTTCGAAATCACGCAGGGACCGAAGGGACCCAAGGCCACGAGCGTCATCATGGCCAACTGAGCCGACGGGCATCATGCAGTAAGAAATACGACGCCGTCGCAGCGATGCGGCGGTGTTTTTTTGTTTAAGTGTCACGCATCGCGCGATTTTTGGAGAAGCGGTCGGGTAGTATATAGTTCTTAGAACAACAGACGAGCACGCGAGGTGCGTTCATGAGCCATGATGACCTTATTGTGACCGATCCCGCGATCTGCGGCGGGCAACCCGTAATCCGGGGAACGCGCGTGCCGCTTCGCACGGTTCTGGGAAGCCTGGCGGAGGGCGACACGGTCGAGCAGATCGTGAATTCGTTTCCGAGTTTGACGGACGACGTTGTTCGGGCGGTCATCTCCTTTGCCGCGGCCTCGGCTTATGACGACCTTCCCTCCCCCGGCGCCAAGGTTCCGGTGTGAAGATCAAACTCGACGAGAATCTGCCGGCAGAATTGAGCAAGTTGCTGGCACGTCAGGGGCATGCCGTCGATAGTGGATGACGAGGGACAAGCCGGGTCCGAGTTCGGCGTTCGAGTTGATTAGAGACGTATTTCGGTGCGCGTCGTGAAGTTCGCGACCCAAGATTAGTAAGTGGACTGTGTGACGAGCGCTCTCTCTACGATGGCGCGGATTTCGAAGTCTGGGATTGAATCGGATGCGGGCAAGAGGTCGGGCAAGCTGGCGATGATGGCGGGGAGTTGGTCGGGGGATTCGGCGGGGGCGCCGTGGCTGCCTTTGATGAGGGTGGCGTCGAGGGGGGTTTGTTTCGTGGGCAGGTCGATGAACATTTCGACGGGGTCGTAGCCGGGCTTGGCGTGGATGTCGACGGTGCGGGCGAATGCCGGGGCGAAGTCATCGTCGAGCCACCAGTAGTAGGCGAGCCAGGTGTCCGGCTCGCAGACCAGCACGACTTCGCCGCTGCGGGGGTGGTTGAGCGGGCCGCGCTCGGGGCCGACGAGGACCTGGGCGATGCCGTCGAGGCCTTCGAAAATGCCGGAGACGGCGTCGATGTCGGTGTGGTCCTGCACGTAGACGTGTGCGAACTGGTGATCGACCACGGCGAAGGCCAGGCTTTCCGCGGTGAGCAGGTGCTCGCCGTCGGGCCGGCGATCGACGCGGAGCAGGCCGGCGTCGCGCAACATGCGGTTGGGGTACATGACGCGGGAGACCTCGGTGATGGCGTATTCGCCGACGAAGATGAACGCCACATCGGTGACACCGATGCCGGCGACGCCGTCGATGAGGCGGCCGATCTGCTCGTCGGCCTCGCGGCAGGCGGCGATTTGTTGTTCGCTGTCGGGGCCGAATTTTTGCGCGGCGTAGTCGAGGTGCGGGAAATAGATGAAATTGAATCGGGGCCGCTCGCGCTGCAGAAGCCACAGCGCGGCGTTCACGATCCACTCGGTGGATTTCATGCTGTTCATCGGCCCCCAATAGTTCATCAGCGGAAAATGGCCCAAGTCGCGCAGCAGCTTTTCATAGAGGCCTTCGGGCTTTGAGTAGCACCAGAGTTCGATGCGGCCGTCGGGGAGATGGCGGGGCTCGGGCGTGATGATGTGCGTGGCCGGCGATTCCTTGATGTTCTGTGCATGCCACGCGACGGAGGTGATTCCGCGTGCCGCGAGGGTGTCCCAGATTTGATCGCCCTGGACCAGTCCATTGCGGCCGACCCAGAGTTCCACCGCGTCGCGATCGCGATGATAGAACCCGTTGCCGATGATGCCGTGCTCGCTCGGGGCGCCGCCGGTGTACATGGCGGCCTGGACCGACGAGGTGACGCAGGGAAAGCCGGGGACAAAGTCCCGGAGCGCGCCTTTGTCGGCGATCTCGCGTAGCCGGGGCATGTATTCGAGGTCGCGGCGGCGCAGGCCGGGCATGGAGACGAGGATCACGTGTTGGTGGGGCATCGATTCTACCCGTTGAGGTTGGAAAGGAATTCGAAGGCCTTGCGTGCCGTCTCAACGGCATCATGGCTGTGTCGGCTCAGCTCGACGTTGACGGTGCCGGAGTAGCGCGCGTCGGCCAGGGCGGTGAAGATCGGCTCAAAGGCAATTTCGCCCTCGCCGAACATGAGGTGCTCGTGAGCGGAACTTTTCATGTCCTCAATGTGGACGTTGAAGAGTTGCCGGCCGAACTCGCGGATGCGGTTGGCGGGCAGGCCGTCGTTGAGACAGTGAAGATGGCCGACGTCGAGGGTGAGGCCGAAGCGTGCGTGGCTCAGCTCCTCGGAGAGACGGGCGAACTGATCCATGCGCTCGATAAACATTCCGGGTTCCGGTTCGAATGCCAGATAGACGTCATGCTGGACGGCGCGTGTCAGCAATGCGTCACAGGTGTCCACGAGCAGGCTCCAGGCGTCTTCGTCGGTGAGGCGCAGATCGCGGGCGCCCGACCAGAAGCTGAGGGCCTCGGCGTCGAGCAGGCCGGCAATCTCGATCGCGCGGTTGAGGAAATCGAACCGGCGTTTGCGGAGGTCTTCGTCGGGGGTGAGCAACGTGGGCCAGTGCTTGCGGGCGGGATCGAGCAGAAAACGGGAGCCGGTCTCGATGACGCAACACATATCGTGGGATTGGAGAAGCTGCTTGGCCGAGCGAACCTCGCTATAAAGTTCGCTGCTGTATGGATTTAGCGCGTAATTGTCGAGCGTAATGGCGACGGATTGATAGCCGAGGTCCGCGAGGATGCGGATGGCGTCGTCGAGGCGGTGATGGGCGAAGCCGTTGGTGTTGTAACCGAGTTCCAGAGGCATGAGGGCGGATTCTATCCGTAATCGCATTCTCGAAAAGGCTGGGAGCAAAACGTGACATGGATCGGGTTTAAGTCGCTTATTGGCACGGCGAGGCGGCGCAGTCTGCGAAGCACGCTGTATACCGGGCGCGTTGAGTAAGTCTCCTCGTTGTCCAAGTCGAATTCGTTCTGGAGGAAAATTGATGTTCAGGTTCTCCGTGCTTCTCGTCGTCGCGTCGCTGTCTGTCGTATTTTGCCGGGCCGCGTCGGCCGAAACTCCGAAGCACGAACCTGCCGCAGCCTCGCCAGCTACGTTGGCAGCGCCGTCGGACGAAACGGCGCCGATTGCTGATGATGCAGCGCAGAATTCATCCACAACCAGCATGGCGGCCTTCAAGGATCCGGCCGAGGCGAATTATTCGCTGGTTCCGCCTTCAGCGGAAGAATTGGCCGCGCGGGATGCCGCGAGTCCGAAGCGGGACGGCGCCGTGGCGCTGGCGAACCTGGATCGCTCGACGCCGATGAGCGCAAATCCGGCGTTGCCGAATTATTACTATTATCACGGGCAGCCGGTCGCGCTGCCGATGGATGTCACACGGGTGGCAGTTAGGATGGCTGGAGACGCAGTCGGAGATGCCGGGCAATTGCTCGCGACTCCCGATGTGGGGGTCGAGGCAATCCAGATCGAAGCGATCGGCATCGACGGATGGCAATTCGTCACGCTGGCGCAGCCGCTGGCGGACCTCGAGGACGCAAATCAGCGCATTACGGCGATCCTGGCGAATGCGGCGGTCGAATTCGCGTCACCAGTGTTTCGCAGTCTGTTGATTCCCGATGGCTGGGTTGTCTTCGCGCCGGACGTTCTCGTTCGCTTCGACGTGAATCACCGCGATGGGGCGGCGGCGGTGATCAGCGAACTGGCCGATGGTTTTGAGGTGAGGGAGGATCGATTCGGCGGCATGGACGGGGCCTATCGGCTCGGCGGCAGTCCGCGCAACGGGTTTGAAGTCCTGGCGCAGGCCAATCGCCTGTCGTTGGACCCGCGCGTCGAATGGGCCCAGCCGGAAACAATGTTCACCGGGCAGGGATCGATCTGGCCCAACGACCCGGAGTTCGACGACCTTTGGGGCATTTACAATTCGGGTCAGGGCATCGCGGGCCTCTGGGGCGTCGATGACATGGACATGGACGGCGAGGAAGCGTGGAACATTACTCGCGGCGTGGCCGGCGTTCGGGTGCTGGTCATCGAGACGGGCGTGCAGCAGGACCATCCGGACATCAATCAGGACGCGGGTCGCGACTTCACCACGCATCTTGCCGATGGATTCGCGGGCGGCGGACCCGGGAACATGTGCGACAATCACGGGACGGCGGTGGCGGGCTGCATTTCGGCGCGGTTCAACAATGGGATCGGTCCGGTTGGCATCGCACCTCAGTGCCGGGTGGTTTCGGCGCGGGTTGGCGTGGCGGACATACCGTGCGACCAATGGACGGGATTCAACTCGTGGACGGCCAACGCCCTGAACTGGGCGCGGAATCAGGGCATTCAAATCACCAACAACAGCAACGACTACGGGGCGCTCGACAACGCCATCGACGCGGCCTATTCGGACACCTACGGGGACGGTCTGACGCATTTCGCATCGAGCGGTAATTCGGGTGCGGCTTCGATCGCCTATCCGGCATCGGCGGATACGGTGAATGCCGTGGGCAACCTGCGGAACAACGGAACGCTGAGTCCCGACAGCCAGACGGGAACGGGGCTTGACTTCGTTGCGCCGGGCACGAGCATCCGTACGACCGACCGAACCGGCGGCGACGGCTACGTTGCCGGCGACTATGTATGGGCAAACGGGACGTCGTTCGCGTCGCCCTATGCCGCTGGTGTGGCAGCGCTGGTGAAGACGGCGCATCCGGCATGGAATCCGATCAACATCGAGAGCGCGATGAAGGCGAGCTCGAGGGATTTGGGCGCGCCGGGTTACGACACGAGTTTCGGCTGGGGCCTGGTGAACGGGCTGCGGGCGATCGAGATTTTCGGTCCGGACAACGATCTGTGCACCAATCCGCGGGTGATTCCGGGAACAGTGTACAACCCCGGCTCGATCATCACTTATAACGCCACCTCCTCGACTTTCTTTGAGCCGCAGGAAGGCTGCGAACAGGGCAACGTCGGGGTGAGCAACTCGGTGTGGTACAGCTACACCCCGCCGGCAAACGGCGTGATCGATCTGAACACGTGGGGATCGAACTATGACACAGTGTTGTCGGTCTTTAATGGATGCGGCATTTACGTTGGGACCGACCAGTTCTTTTTTGCGACGCAGCTCGGGTGCAACGACGATACCGCGGGAACGCTGCAATCGGAGATTCTGGGCGTGCCGGTGACGGGCGGCGCCAATTACCTCATCAAAGTCTCCGACTACAACACGACCTCGGGCGGCGGGGAGCTGTTCGTCGATCTCTACTTTTACTATGGCCCGCCGGCCAACGACTTGTGCCCCAATCGAACGTCGATTCCGGTCACGGGCGGAACACACCACATGCCGCCGGTCTATACGCCCACGGCGACGGTGTTTTACGGCGACTGCACCGAACCGTACGAAGATTGCGGCCATCCCGAGGGCAACAGCAACTCGGTGTGGTACAGTTTCGTGCCTGCCGCCGGGGGACACATCACCGTCGATACGTTTGGCAGCAACTATGACACGGTGATGACAATTTTTGACGGTTCGGGCTTCAGCAACCCATGTGGAGAATACTGGGATGGGCAGGACGGGCCGATTTGCATTGGTCCCCACGACTTCGGCCAATATGTGTGCAATGACGATTCGTTCGACCAGAATTGGTTCTATCAGTCGCGGATTGCCAACTATCCGGTCATCGCCGGGCGGCCATACATGGTCAAGGTCTCGGATTACAACCCGACATCGGGCGGAGGATGGATGTATCTTAACCTGACTTTTGAGGTAGAGGTGCCACCTCCTGCCGGCGGCGACGTGAATGGCGACGGGAACGTCGATCCGGGCGATGCGCCGTTCATGGTTGCAGCGATGCTCGATCCGGACAACTGCGGCGGCTGCGACGTGGCGGAGGCGGACATGAACGGCGACGCGGCGGTTGATGGGATGGATTTGCAGCCGTTCGTGGACGCGGTGATGGGGGGCTAAGCCCGCTGACATATGAATCATGTAGGGGCGGGTATTCACCCGCCCCTTTTTCATGCGCCGCGGGGAAGTCCTGGCGGCCGGTGCAGAATCGAATTCCGTGACTCGTCACTGAAACGAAACGTCCTTATCCTGTCGCGGCGAAGGTGGGCGGTGCCCACCGTACCGGTTGCCTCAGGTTTCGCCCGGACATCGATCCATGGAACTGGATGTTGTTTTCCTGTCGCGCGTGCAGTTTGCGTTGACGATCATGTTTCATTATCTCTTCCCGCCGCTGACGATCGGGATGAGCGTGGTGCTGGTGTATTTGCAGGCGATGCACCTGCGGACCAAGCAGGAGATTTACGAGGTCGCCGCCCGGTTCTGGACGCAGATTTTCGCGCTGAACTTCGCGCTGGGCGTCGTGACTGGGATCGTGATGGAGTTTGAGTTCGGGACGAACTGGGCGGCTTATTCGCGGTACGTCGGAGATGTCTTCGGTGCGGCACTTGCGGCTGAGGGCATTTTTGCGTTCTTTCTCGAATCGGGATTTCTGGCGATCCTCGTGTTCGGATGGGGGAAAGTCAGCCCGCGATTTCATTTCTTCGCCACGCTGATGGTGTCGCTGGGGTCGATTTTCTCGGCGGTCTGGATCATCATCGCCAATAGCTGGCAGCAGACGCCGGCGGGGCATCGGATCACGCAGATGATTCGAAATGGGAAACCGTGGGTGCATGAGGGCGTGCCGGTGATGCGGGCGGAGCTGGTGGATTTCAGCGAGGCCCTGCTGAATCCATCCACGATCGATCGCATCACGCACACGCTGATCGGGGCGTTCATCATGGGGGCGGTGTTCGTGCTGAGCATCAGCGCGTGGTATCTGCTGCGCGGGCGGCACGAGGATTTCGCGCGGCGCTCGTTCAGCGGGGCGCTGGTGCTGGCGACGGTGTTCAGCCTCGCACAGCTCGTCTCGGGGCACTCGAATGCCAACATGGTGGCGGAATATCAGCCCGCGAAACTGGCGGCATTCGAAGGCCATTTCCACACCGGTCCCGCCGCGATGTATCTGTTCGGCTGGCCGAATGAGGAGGAGCAAACGGTGAAGGGCGGCGTGGCCGTGCCGGGAATGCTGAGCCTGCTGGTCCATAACGATCCGGACGCGCCTGTGCTTGGATTAGATAAATTTCCCCGGAAATACTGGCCGCCGGTGTGGCTCAGCTTCGTCAGCTATCACGTCATGGTTTTGATCGGTGTGTTCTTCATCGCGCTGACGGTTTCCGCGACGTTCCTGCTGTGGCGTAAAAAGCTCTTTACCAAGCGCTGGCTGCTGTGGATATTCGTGATTTCGGTGCTGCCGGCGGTCGCGGCGAATCAGCTTGGCTGGGTTGCGGCCGAGGTGGGGCGTCAGCCGTGGATCGTGCATCCGAACATGGTGCGTGACGATGCGGGCAATCCGACATTCGATGAGAATGGGCACGTTCGGTACGTCGAGGAAGGGTTGCTAACTGTCGACGGTATCTCCGCGGCGATCTCCGGCGAGCAGGTGCTGGGTTCGATCATCATGTTCATGCTCATCTATCTGATGCTCGGCGTGGTGTGGGTCGTGGTGCTGAACAGCAAGATTCAGAAGGGGCCGCAGCCGTTGCCGGTGTCGACGCGGTCGCGCGGTCGCGGGGTGGTGGCCGCGGCGGCGGCGCGAACGATGCACGAGGGTTCGATGAGCGAGGCGAAGCAGCCGGAGGATTGAGACAAAGGGGGATTTCTCGCGGAGGCGCGGAGAACGCAGAGGGAATTCTGAGTGGGACTGAGGATCTGACCGTGAACGTGGACTACACATGGCTGCAGATGACGTGGTTCATTCTCATCGGTATCCTGCTCGCGGGTTACGCAGTGCTGGACGGGTTTGATTTGGGGGTTGGGATTC
Organism: Phycisphaerae bacterium; assembly: GCA_035557035.1. Taxonomy (GTDB): domain Bacteria; phylum Planctomycetota; class Phycisphaerae; order UBA1845; family UTPLA1; genus JADJRI01. The sequence continues at coordinate 1,629 of DATMEE010000325.1, read as the reverse complement.
TTCACCCGCTGGCGAAGACCGATCAGGAGCGGCGGATATTTCTGAACGCGATCGGGCCGATCTGGGACGGGAACGAGGTGTGGCTGGTGACGTTCGGTGGGGCGCTGTTTGCGGCGTTTCCGTTCGCGTACGCGTCGATCTTCAGCGGGTTTTACAGCGCTTTCATGCTGGTGCTGATGTCGCTGATCGCGCGGGCGGTGTCGATCGAGCTGCGCGGGAAAATGCCGTCGAAGATTTGGAAACGCGTCTGGGACGCAGGGTTCTTCGGGTCGAGCCTGTTGGCCACGTTCATATTCGGGGTGGCGGTTGGCAATGCGATGCTCGGGCTCTCGATTGACGAGTTGGGCAACTTTCAAGGGACGTTGTTCAATTTGCTTCGGCCATACACGATCATGACGGGCTTGCTGGCGGTGTCGATGTTCGCGATGCACGGGGCGCTGTATCTGACGTTGAAGATTCCCGCCAGCCCGCTTCACAATCGCGTGCGGCGATGGTCGTGGCACGCATGGGGCGTGTTTCTGGTGGTCTACCTGCTGACCACGATGTATACGCTGGCCGTCGTCAAGCGCGCCGTGTCGAACTTCGAGCACGCTCCGTGGGCGGCCGCCGTCGTGGTCTTGAATGTTCTGGCGATCGCCAACGTGCCGCGGGCGCTATCGCGCGGCCGGCCGGGATGGGCGTTCGTGTCCTCGGGCGTTTGTATTTTGGCTCTGGTATTTCTTTTCAGCATGGCGCTGTGGCCGAACCTGGTGACGGCGAGCAACGATCCGTCGCACAGCCTGACGATCGCGTCGTCGGCGAGCAGCGAGAAGACGCTGTGGATCATGTTGATTGTGGCGCTGATCGGGATGCCGCTGGTCCTGGCATATACGGCGACGGTTTACTGGACGTTTCGCGGAAAGGTGGAGATTAAAGAGGGAGAAGTGGCGTATTAACGAATGGCCGGCGGTGATATTGCGGTTTGCAATATTCGCATTGCAAATTCTACATGCGAATAATCACTTGCAGAATTAGCGAGAAACTCAATGCCCGGCTTAAGGGGCTCGCCCGCCGCCAGCGCGTATCGAAGTCTACGATCGTGCGACAGGTGTTGGAGCAACAGATTGGCCGGATGAGCGGTCCGGCAGGGCCGACCGCATTCGATCTCGCAAAACACCTTTGCGGTTCGCTGCGCGGGCCATCCGATCTTTCGACCAACCCGCGACATCTTGAAGGCTTTGGTTCCTGAATTCTACTTGTCCGGCTTCTTTCGATCATACAGGAGAATGTCGACGAGCAGAATAATGCCGCCGATGAATGCGGCGAGGAAGAGAATGATCGCCAGGCCGGGGTAGCCGAAAAGCGTGAACGTCGTCTCGACGCGCATGAGCAGAGCGGCGCCGATGATGAGGGCCGCGAGAATCAAGCCGGCGGTGATGCGGTTAGCGACCTTCTCAAAGCCCACGATGAAAGTCTGCTCGTCGAAGGCGTCGACGTCGAAACGGATGCCGGTCTTGCCGATCTGGGTCAGCAAATCGTTCAGACGGCGGGGGAGCTGGGCGAGAAGCTCGGTGGATTCGAGGACTGTCTGAATGATGGCACTCGGGCGGAAGCGCTCGCGCATGCGTTTGTTTACAAGCTCGAGCGTGT
>DATMEE010000324.1:0-7740 GCA_035557035.1 Phycisphaerae bacterium | reverse complement strand
TGCCGCTTCGGGTCATCGAAAGGGTGAATCTGATTCGTGCATCGACGCCGTTCCGGCGCATCGAACGCCCACCATGCCCAGGGCCTACTGCCGGGATTTTCTTCAATCCACTTCGGGAGCAGCTCGTCGCGCAGGCACTCCCACGCTTCGCGCTTTGCAGCGTAGGTCTCGGGCGCGTCGAGAGGTCCGAATTCGTTGAAATAATCCCCGCGGCCGGTCAGCAGAATCTTGGCGTGGTCATCCGTCAGGTTCGCGCTGATGCGCCGCTTCCGCACGATGTTCTTTCGTGGCATGTATCACCTTTTCAAAAATGCCTTGCCGACGATGCCAGGCGCGCGGGTTTCGTCCGGGGTGTTCACGTCGAGGGCCAATTCCCGCAGCAGACGGGCGAATGCGATTCGACTATCGCGCTCGATTGCGACTTCCGGGCGGGCCTTGACCGCGCCGTGCCGATCTTCAAACGTCAGACCGTGCTCGGCCAGGGCCTCGCGGGCTTGTACGCCGCGGTCCCACGATTCGCCGGCCAGCGTCAGCAGCCGGACGTGATGCGATTCAAGTTCGTATTCCGAAACGACGCTTTCCCACCACTTTCTGGTGGGCGCTTTCAGGTGTTTCGGGGCCTTTTGCTCGGATTTTTGTTTCATCTTCGATGTTCCTATGAACCGGGGACGACGCGAAATCTGCGAAGCGGGAAGGACGGTACCCGGCGCGTTCGCTGCCAGATTATCGATGGCATGGGGGGGGGTCATGTCCTATTACCTCTCGCCGTGACAGCCAGGTGGCACGCTTTGCAGACCGCGCGGACGTTTGACTCCGACAATCGTTCTCCACCGCGGGCCAACGGCACGATGTGGTCAACATGCTCGGCAGGTGTCACGATGCCGACATGACGGCCCAACGGGTCAACGCACAACGGATGCCGCGCGATGTAGCTATCGCGGAATGCGACCCAATCATTCCCGTAGCCGCGGGCGTGCCGATTCCCTCGAATCCTGTCCGGCACCCAGCCGGTGGTCCGTGGTGGTGGTCCGAATCGTGGTGGTTTCATTGGCATGGTTTCACCTATCGCCCGATGCGCATCTCATGTTCCGTCCTCGTGGCGAAACTGTGGCACTTCGAGCCAACGGACATAACGGAACTTGGAAGGCCATCGACGCGATACTCACGACCGGCCAATATGGCCACGTCGTTGTGTGCGCGAATCATCTCCTCGACCGCATCGGTTTCCATCACCAGAGTCACCGCATCCAGGCTCAATGAATTGAGCATCTCTTCGACTCGTTCTGTCGGCTTGCGAGCGGCCCGCGCATCCTTGATGGACTTGACCATGTTCGCCGCCTTCTCTGCGCGCTGGAGTAATTTGAATCGAGCGGTCGCGACCATCGCTCGCCGCTCGGAAAGGGATTTTTGCCGGATACTTGCATATTCCATTGTGAAACCTCACTTGCTCATTATCAGGTCAATCTGTTCAATCATCTTCTCGCACTCTGCGATGTGTTGCTCAACGTCTTTTGATAGCGGTGGGCCAGACCGCGGCATTGATAGTCCGGACGGCGCCCCGGTATACGCCGGCCGGGTTACACATGAGACATCCAGGACATCCAGCGATGTCAGCGTGCGGATGAAACACTTTCGACCATCGACCATCGTCTCTTGCGACCAGCTCTCGCCGTCTTCGTCGATGATGAAAGCGAACGAGCTGCCTTTGATGTCGCCGCGGGCAAGGTGCCGCAGAACGTCACGGGCCACGGTGGTATCGTCCGGCTGTATCTCATATCGCAGGCCGGTTGAATCCAACGTAAGTTTCAGGGTTCCCGCCGTCGTGCGACCCAGAACTAGATTTGCGTCGTGATTAAATAGCGCAACAACATCGGCACTACGCTTGACCGCGGAGTCCAGGGCGCCGCGGGCGATGCGCTCGACCCCTCGACTTGCCGCATCATCCCAAAGCAGATATTCAGACCCGGAAACGTGGGCTTTGTAGTAGATCGCACCGTATCCGCTGATAACGGTGCCCACGCCTCCGCCTGAGTTCCTCGTCGCTTGCGGGGCCTCGCTTGCGTATCGTCTTTCCATCTCAAAAATCCTCTTTCAAAAAAGCGGCCCACCGGCGGCGCAGCAGGTGGAACGCATCCCGCGCGCCCACCGGTGGGTGCAGTGGCAAGAATCTATCTTGGCGCCATCGCTTTGATGCCCGCCGGTGTCATCGCTAAAGCGCCGTTCGGACCGACGCGCACAACCAGGCCGTCAGCGAGCGCCTTTTCAGCCGCTTCGGCTTCGGAAACTGTCAGCGGATCGGCCTGCCGAGTTTCGCAGTAGCGCTTGGCCGTTGCGGCGTCGAACCAGGCGATGCCGCCGGGGTCAACGGTATGGGCGAGACAATCTTCTTCGGGTCGCGGGAAGATGTTTCCTCCGCAAGATGTCAGCATTTTGACAGGGGTGTCGTTTGTTTTTGAACGTAGCATTTTTGTTCCTTTCTTAGATGATGCCTTGACGCTTGGCGTCGTGATAGAACTCGGTGGCAGCCTTGACCGCGCCCCAGGCGAACAAATCTTTATCCGCGTCGGATTTGAAAATGTTCCGCAACGGCAGGCCGATGCCCAACTCTTGGCAGTGTTGGACGAAACTTCCGGGGGTGGCATGGACCGCGTTTGACCGCGCCACTTTGAGCAGCGCGGGATAGCTCGCCTTGTATGCCCATGCTTTGCCGTGCTTTTCGCCAGCGGCCATTATCACGTTCTTGCGGTGCTGCTCCCGGCGCTTCGCACGGGGAGACTCGGCCGCCTTCCGCTCGGCGCGCTTGGCCGCTTTCGCCGCGGCCTCCGCTGCCCTCTCTCGGTCGAATTCGGCCTTGCTGTTTTTCAGCCGGGCGAGGTCGGCCATGTCCAGGTTTTCGTACATCGTTGGCATTTTCTTGCCTCTGCTGCCGGCCGGGTCAGCCGGCGGGCGGGGTTAAATCGACCGGCGTCGGCCGGCCGGTGTTGTCATCAGTCAGGCGGACACCACAAGCCGCCGTGGTCCATACGCCACGGGTGCCAGTGCGAGCCGCCTATCTCAGCCAGCGATTGCCGCAGCTCGACTGTCTTAAAGCCGGCTTTTCGTCCTTCCTCCAAGATGAATAATTGAGTTCGCGGGCCGTTAGATAGGGCCTCAGTCAGCCATCGCCGCGCCGGCCCAGTTCCCGCCAGTGCCGCGAGGATGGCCGGCTTGTGGGCTTTCAGCCGCGCCGCCAGGTCCGGGGTCATTCGGTCCGCGGGCCGGAAGCGGATAGCGTCGCCGTCGGCGCGCAGGTCCAGGCCGATGCGCCGGGCTTCCGCGATGGTGGCGAGCGCCGGTCCGGTCATAGGGTCCCCCAGTCGCCCGCGGCGTCAGTACGGGTAAGTGCGGGGGAAATACTGTCCGACCCGTCCGACCTGTCCGCCTTCCCGTTTTCCGGGTCGCTATGGCCGTTTTCAGGCGGACAGTTCACGCCCGCCGAATCGGTCAACCTGTCCGCACCTGTCCGCCTACTGTCCGCCCGAATCCCGCTTTCGGGGGCCTCCGGGCCATAGGCGGACGGGTCGGACGGTTCAATACGACGCAATTTCACCATTCGCGCCCGCGTCCGACCCTTGCCCTCTTTGAATCGCTCCACGTCAACGCCGGCGTCGCGTAGCGGCTTGGCGAGCCGGGTCAGCCGCCGCCCAAGCGCTTCGGGCGTATCGGGCCAACCGTCGTCTTTGTGCGGCTTGTGATTCTCGGGAAGGATTTTCTGGAGTAGCAATGCAACCGTTCCGGTCCATTCATCGCCGTCGCAGAGTAGCGCCACAATCGCAGCGCCAACCTTGTCGGATTCCACCACGTCGCCGGCCACGCGCCGGCCTTGCGCGATGTATCGGGGAAGCGCATCGGTGCCGATTGCCTTATCCATCGCCGCGAGCACGCGGGCGAAGTCCGCCATTCGCGGCATCCTTTCCAGCCGGACGGATTCCAGTTCTCTCAGTGTTGCCGCGAGCACGTCCAACAGCGCGCCAAAAATTCGACCATGCCGCTCCGCGAAAAGCGATTCCAGGTCGGCTTCGGTCCGCCGCAAGGTTTCGTCGATGCGCTCCAGGTCCGCGAGAATCAGCCGTTCGCCTAAGTCGCCGCGCAGAGCGCCCGCGTCGATGGATGTCAAGGCAATGACGCGCTTGAAAGCGATAACGGAAATGTCGGAATCGGTGTAAAGGGTTCGTTTGGGGAAGCCGTCGCCCGTCACGGCCTTGCAAAGCGTGTCGCTCAACCAAGTTGCGATATGCGAAACATTGTCTAGCACAACGGTCCAACTTCCCGCCGCCGTCACCGCCCATTGTTCTACGTCTCGCGGCGCGGACCGCAGCAGCGCCGGGCCGGGATCCACGCATCGAACCAGAATTCTGACGGTCGTGCTTTTGCCGGTGCCTTGCTCGCCGCCCAACATCAAAATCGCGTGCGGGATTGACGGTATGAACGCCGCGACGGTCCAACCCAACGCCAGGGGCCAAGTATCCGCCGTGACGTTCAAGAGTTCGCGCAGCTCGTCGATCGTGCCGCCGCGTTCGGGTATCGGAAGCGGGCCGCTCAGGGCCGTCCTGCGGAATAGCACGGGTGAGCTGGTTTCGACCGTCCATCCGTCGCGGGTAATCTTGACGAAACAACCGTCCGCACCGTCCGCCGCGCGCATGCCCAGGTCGATGATGATTGCGCCGTCATGCTCCGCGACGCGCAGATAGACCGGCCGTCGTTCGCCGTCCGCGGCCTCGCCCGCGAGCACGTTCAGGGCGTCCGCCAGGGCCGCCGCTTTGGGCGTCGCGTTGAACCGCCGCCGGAATTCGCGGGCCAGTTCCGCCCGGAGTGCATCCCGCGAGCCGCGAAACGGCAGCGCGATAGACGTTTCGCCGCGGCGGACCGCGAACGATTCACCGTCAGTCGAGACGCCCAATTCATATATTTCCATCGCAAGGCGGACAATCAATTCGGATTGATTCGGCTTGCGTTCCGGTTTCGCATCGCGGGCCGTCGATTGCAGCGCGGCGAGCAGTTCAACGCCCGCGCGCTTGCACGCCTCAGTGTCGGCAAGGTCCAGGCCGGCCGCGACGCGGGCATTCAGCCAAGCTCGCACGTCTTTCGATTCGGCCGGGGGGAGCGCCCACGCGACGGCCTCGCCGCGTTCCGTCGCCAGCTTCCGCGATACGCCTATCGCGCCCTTGCGGCCGGGCCAGTCGCCGGATTCCTTTGCGTCGTTCTCACCGATAACGAGCACGTCGCGACCATCCAGCAATGCCGCCAGCATGTCAGCGCCGCCGGAATTGCTCGGGCGCCCTACGCTCGTCAGCCCCAGCGTCTCGCAGGCCGCAACGTCGGACGCGCCCTCGACAATCAGAACCGTGCCCGGTTTCGCGTGTATCTTCGCGGGGATAATCAGGCCGCGCTTCGCGCCGCGGGGCGCGCCCTTGCGACCGTCCGGCGCGCGAAGCGAAAGGCCGACGATGCGCCCGCCGCCGTCACGTTCGGGAAAGACATAAGCACCGTCGGGGGGATTCTCATTCCATCCCGCGCCGAATGCCCGCCAGCGGTCCAGGTCCGAGCGCTCCGCCCAGCCGACAGAATCGAGTGCCGCTGTCGCGACGCCCAGCGTCGCCACGAGTGCGGACAATCGTTGGGGCGTCATCTTGGCGCGGGCCGATTCGGCGTCAGCCTTCCAATCCGGTCCGACGTTCGCCGCCGGCCGCGGAGTCGCCGGCTTGCGCGTCTCGAAGTGCCGTCCGTTTGTCGGCCGGAAAAGAGTCGCCCCGTTGCTCGATTTCAGGAAGTCGAATCCGGCCGGGGGCGTCGATGCGCGGAAACAGGATAGCAACCCGTCGCGGCCGAAACCGCATCGGTCATCCTCGCCGCAAGCCGGGCAAGGATGCGAGCGCGTGACAGTTTTCCAGCCGGCGGATGTCATGCGCCCACCGCCTTGCGCGTCGCGTCGAGCGCGATGGTCGCATCGCCGTAGAGTCCGATGCACTCGCGGTCCGCGCCTTTGGTCAGCAGCTTTTCGGCCGCGTCTTTCGCGAAGCTGGCGCGGACCGTAATGATGCGAAGATTTTGCCGGAATTCAGAATAGGCTTGATAATCGCCATCGCTCAGATACAATTCTGACATTGCCATCCTTTCATTTTTGCCCCGCCTGCCAGCGGGGCTTTTTTTATGCGCGCCGCCGCGCCTGCCATGTGTCACGCGCCGGGCATCCGGCCGCGAGCCAGCTCTTGAGTTCGGACACGATCCACCGCGGGCAGCCGCCGCCGACGCGGACGGGTAACGGCGTCTGTCCCGCGCTGTGCATCGAGTACCATTTACTGCGCCCCACGCCGCAGAGTCGTGCCGCGGTTGCGGCATCGACGGCGAGGGGTTCGATTGGCGATTCACTTTTCATCGTCTCTGTGTTTCGGACGCACTTTTTGTTTTTGTCAAGTCCTGCGATTCCTGTGAGCCGCGCGCCCGCTCCGCCGCTTTCGCCGCGCGGCGCAGAACCATGAGCGCTTGCCGCTCGGCGTGAATTGCGGCGAGTCGTCGCTCGATACTTCTCAGGTCTGGTATGTCGATGTACGTCGCATCCATATCAAGAACGATATGAATCGCGCGGGAAAATGAGAACGGGCGGACTACGGCACCGTTACGGCACTTGTGGGGACCAGAATTCGTGACGCAGACGGTAGCCGTCCGGCTTCTGTGCTTCGATGCAGTCTTGCACGAGGCGCGGAAGTTCCTTCAAGATTTTGTCAGGCCGGGAAATGAAGTGAGTATTCTTCAGAAATGGCCCGCCCACCCATTTACCGTTGGCTTCGACAATGAGCGTCACCATTTTGCAACCGGTAACGGTCACGTCCTCTGCCTTGCCGTTAATTATCACCTGTTGCCGGGACGCATCGCAAATGACACGCGCCGCGGGCATCGTGCTCTTGGCGGGAACGATGAGATTGTCAAGAATCCGGCACGCGGTCGAATACACTGCCGCTCGCCGCTGGAGACGATGGGTTCTGTCCGCGTCATCGCCCACGGTCTCGCCGCATCGGGATTCATCTTGGTAAATAGCGTCATCGGGAAGCCGCCAGCCCCTAGCAAGCTGCCCGCGCTTCATTCGGACGCCGTACTTTTCGCAAGTCGCCACCGTGAATCGCTCGAAATATTGTCGCTGTGTCGCGGTCAGTTGTTCCAATTCGGGTTTTGGAATCAATTTTGGAATCGGCTTCGCGTCGGGGCGAATCGACTTGTGCATCCAGTCGGCGCCCTTATCAACTTCGGAAATTCGGTCGGGATATTTCACGGCGAGCCAGCTTGTGATTGCATTTTTCCATAGCGCGAATTCGCGTTCGCCGGGAACCGGAGAATCAAAGCCCAGTAGTCGGACGGCAAACGGGTCGCCGTTGAGCATCGAATCGCGCAGCTTGTTGAAGTCGGCGAAGCGGTCCGCGAGCGCATCGCGATAGAACACTTTCGCGATATGCATCGCGGCGTCGTTGAAGTCCGCCACGGCATGTTCCGGGCGGGCATAGTTGCGGGTCGCGATTGAATCGAAGCGCTTTGAGAATTCAAGATATGCCGACATGGTGCAGTCCCTTGCATTTGCGGGCCTCTCGCCCGTCCGACGCTCAGGGACTGCCGAAACGTCGGACGGGCAAGTGTGCGGCGGGATCAGCGCCTACCCTAACGAGATTCTAATCGCGGCTGCCGGTGAAAGGCGAGAACATTCCGGCCGCG
>DATMEE010000323.1:0-15328 GCA_035557035.1 Phycisphaerae bacterium | reverse complement strand
GCGGATGCTGCCGAGAGTCCAGAGCCGCCAGTCATAGCTGAAAGCGCGCTTCATCATCGTGCCATCGGGGAATTTGAAGTGAATGTGGCAGGTCGTGCTGTCGTCGGTGGGGTCGTACGCGGCCTGGTCCCAGACGTAGGTGAAGCCCTCGCAACGGCGCTTGTCCTGCATGACTTTTTGCGAGTCCCATCCGCCGTAGGCGTCGGTGACGAAAATGCCCTTGGGGAGCAGCGACGCGCGCACTTTTTTGAAATAGGCGACGAGCTGGTCGCGGTCCTTGAAAATGAAGAAGCTGAAGTTGAACGCCCCGGCGATGTGGACCTTCGGCTCGGTCACGTCGAGAACGTTCTTGTTCAGCAGATGGACGCGCGTTTGGGCGCTGGGATTCAGTTTCGATAGATTGTGCGCGCGGCCCCAGTCCAGGGTCTCGCGATGCAGGTCGATGCCCCAGGCGTAATGCCGCGGCGATTTCTTCACCCAGGCGCAACTGATCAGAAACGTGCCGCAGAAATCCTCGCGGAAGAGCGTGGCGTCAACGCCGTAGTGCTTCTGATAGACCCGGCGACAGAAGGCCACTTCGGCCTCGGGCGCCTGCACTGATTCCTGATAGAGTACGTGCTTGTCGGCCGTGCGGGCGGTGTATCTGGGGTGCTTTTTGCGCTTGCGACCGGTCATTCAATCCTCCGTGAAATTCATGAGAGAGCGGAGAATCTAGCACAATCCAGCGCGTAGTAGAATGCCCAAAATCGGCTTGCCGTCTGGCAACAATATGCACCCACGTCGAGCGATCGCCGCGAGTTTTTGGCTATATCGGCTTCACGAAGATGGTCGCCTCATGCTCTTCAATACTCGCGTTCACTCCTTCGATGCCCGGGATCGGCTGATTCAGGATCGACTGCGCGAGCGTTTCGTTGCAGATGTACGACGCATGGGCGTTGACCACGCGGGCGATGTCGGCGTCGCCGGTGATAGCGAGGTCGATTCGCTGCTCGTAGCGCAGATTCAGGTTCTTGCGGATCTGCTGAATCTGGTTCACCAGGTCGCGAGCCATGCCCTCGTCGCGCAGCTCGGGGGTGATGTGCGTATCAAGCACGATGATGCCCTGCCCCGGCACGCGCTCGGCCGCGTAGCCCTCGCGGGCGTGCAGCTCGATGAACAACTCGTCGGGCGTCAATTCCACGTCCTGGCCGTCGATGGACATGTGATAGACGCCCTCGAGTTCGATCTGCTTGACGATCTCGTCAGGCGTGGGATGCTTGGCGAGCGCCGCCTTGATCTTCGGCGCCAGCGGGCCGTGCTTGGGGCCGATGATCTGGAAATTGGGCTTGACTCCGTAGTGAACGTACTTGTCCACCTCCGCGTTGGTGACGTGCTCAACGTGCTTGACGTTCAGTTCGTCCTTGATGATCTCCTCATAGCGCTTGATGACATCGGCGCGGCGATGAAACAGTTCGACCGCTACCAGTGGTTGCCGCACGCGCAGCTTCGACGCCGATCGCGCGGCGCGCCCGCAGGAGACGAGTTGGCGGACCATTTCGATTTCTTCGTTCAATTTGGCGTCGACGTGGCTCGCGACGGCGGATTTTGTTTCGGCCGTAACCGGGTAGTCGCAGAGATGGACGCTGATCGGGGCGGCATCGTCGTGTGAGCGCACCAGGTTCTGGTACATCGAATCCGAGATGAAGGGGGTGAACGGTGCGATGAGTTTGGTCGTTGTGACGAGGCAACCGTGCAGCGTTTCATAGGCCGCGCGCTTGTCGCCATCCATTTCGGGCTTCCAGAACCGGTCCCGGCTGCGGCGGACGTACCAGTTGGAGAGGGCGTCGACGAAGGCGATGAGGGCTTTGGCGGCGTTGAAATTGTCGTACTGCTCCATGGCGTCAAAGACGCGGAGGCAGGTGCTGGCCAGCTCGCTGCGGATCCAGCGATCGAGGGGATTGTCCTGCGCGCGCCTCAGCGGCTCCCTCGCTAGCGCTTCGGGCTCGGAAATCGGGGACCACTTGTCGATGTTGGCGTAGATGACGACAAAGCTGTAGCAGTTGTACAGGCGGATGAGGAATTCGCGCTGGGCCTCGGCGATGGCGGATTCCTGGAACCGAATGCTGGTCCACGGCGTCTGGCCGCTGAAGAAGAGCCAGCGCATGGCGTCAGCGCCCTCGTGGTCGAAGATGTAGGTCGGCTCCTTGTAGTTCTTTTTGCTCTTGGACATCTTGAGGCCGTCTTCGCCCATGAGCAGGCCGAGGACGATGCAGGAATGGAAGGGGTGGGGGTACGGAAGGACTTGGTGATTGGGTGATTTGGTGATTTGGCGATTTTGTTCTGCCGCACCCGTGTTCCCTGCATTTGCAAGTCCAGCCCGCGCGACGCCGTTTTTGCCAAAGAGCATGACACTGATGGCGGTGAGGGAATAGAACCAGCCGCGGGTCTGATCGAGGGCCTCGGAGATGAAGTCGGCCGGAAACTGGTTTTGGAAGCGATCGACGCTGCCCGCTCCATGCGGGAAGCCCCATTGAGCGAAGGGCATGGCTCCGGAGTCGTACCAGCAGTCGATGACCTCGGGCACGCGGCGCATCGCGCTTCGTTTCGAGCACTTCGCGCAATCGAACGTGATCGCGTCGATGTAAGGCTTGTGGATCCGGAGATGATCCGAAAGCGACGGCTCCTTCTTTTTCGCGTTTTCCCAGACGTCAAAGCCGGCCGCAGCCGGCATCTTCCGCAGCGCGTCGTACGAATCGACCGCCGCCATGTGGCCGCAGCTCTCGCACACCCAGATCGGCAGCGGCGTGCCCCAGTAGCGCTCGCGGGAGAGCGACCAGTCCACGTTGGATTCGAGGAACTTGCCGAAGCGGCCTTCCTTGATGTGGTCGGGCAGCCAGTTGATGTGCTGGTTGTTTTCCAGCATGGCCTCTTTGAACTGGGTAGTGCGGATGAACCAGCTCTTGCGCGGATACTGAATGAGCGGATCCTGCTCGGCCCGCCAGCAGAAGGGGTAGTCGTGGCGATACTGCTCCTGGTGCAGGAGCACTGGGATGTCACTCGCCGCGCCGTAAGCTTTTTTCTCCCTTAGTTCGCGGACAATGTCCTTGTCGCAATCCTTCACCCAGCGGCCTTTGTAGGGCGGGGCGTCGTCGGTGAACGTGCCGTTGGGGGCCACGGCGCAGAGCAACGGCACACTTTCGGGGTTCTTGAAGCGGAGTCGCTCCTGTTGAAGCAGCTCGTAGTCGACTTCTCCAAAGGCCGGCGCTTCGTGGACCAGCCCCGTGCCGCTCTCGAGTGTCACGAAGTCGGCATGTAGAATGCGCCAGCAGGAATAAACGCCTTCGCCTTCGACGCGTAGGGCCTTGAAATCGCCGAGCGGAATGCCCGGTTCGGCCTGGGGAATCAGATCGCGCGCCGGCCGCTTGCGATAATAGTCAAACGGCGGGCGATAGCTCAGACCCACGAGATCGGCGCCTTTGACGGTGCATTCGATCTTCCAGGATTTCTTCTTCACCTTCTTCGCGATCTGCTCGACCAGGGCGGCGGCGAAGATGAGGCGTTCGTTGTTTTCTTCATCGTGGACGATGGCGTAGTCGAAGTCTTTGTGGACGGCGGCGAAAGTGTTACTTGGAAGGGTCCACGGCGTCGTAGTCCAAACAAGTAGGCTGACATTCTTCCCGTCGGATAAAACTGACTCAATTTCGGCGTTTCGGTGTTTCGACTTTTCGGCGTTTGGAGACACGATGGGGAAGCGCACGTACACGCTGGGATCGTCCACTTCGCGATAGCCCTGGCCAACTTCGCCGGCCGACAGCGCCGTGCCGCCCTGCGCCCACCACCACACGATCTTGTGCCCCTGGTATAGCATCTCCGCGTCGAACAGTTTCTTCAGGCTCCACCACACGCTCTCGATGTAGCTCTGGTGATAGGTGACATATGCCTCCTCCAGGTTGACCCAGAAGCCTAGCCGCCGCGTGAGCGCTTCCCACTCCTTCGTATAGCGAAAGACGCTTTCGAGGCACTTGCGGTTGAACGGCTCCACGCCGTATTTCTCGATCTCCTCCTTCGAGTGGATGCCAAGCTCCTTGCACACCTCCACCTCCACCGGCAGGCCGTGCGTGTCCCACCCGCCCTTGCGCAGGCAATAATGGCCGGTCATGGTCTTGTAGCGCGGAAATAGGTCCTTGATCGCCCGCGTCAAGCAGTGCCCCGGGTGCGGCAGCCCGTTGGCCGTGGGGGGGCCTTCAAAAAAGACGAAGGGCTTGCCGCCCTTGCGCTGCTCAAGGGATCGCTCGTAGATGCGATTTTCATCCCAGAAGCGAAGAATGTCCTTCTCAATGGACGGAAAATCGACGTGTTGCGGAAGTTCGTTGAACATTTTTTGAGTTGCGGGTATCTGGTTTCCAGTTGATGGTTTCTGGTTATCGTCTTCGTCATCTGTTCATTCTGCGACAAGGCAGACGTGCACTCTTCGCTCCGAAGGAGCGACGGGCTGTAGCCACGGGTGGAGCGAAGCGGAACCCGTGGATCGTGAGCGCGCACATCTGTCCGCTCCGAAGGAGCGGCGGAGTCTTGGCGCGCGTACAACCCTACTCCCAGATATATCGTTCATCATACTCAATGTCATGCACCTCCAGCAGCCGAATGAACTCCTCCTTGAACGACCGTCCCCGATGATGCTCCTCCTGATTCTCGATGTAGTGTTTCACGGTTTCAACCTGCGAGTGGCTCACCGAAAAGACGCCGTATCCTTCCTGCCAGGCGAAGTCGCCGAACGCCGGAAACGTGTCCTTAATCCACCGCGACGAATTGCTCTTGAGGTTTCGAAGCAGCGTAGCCACGGTTTCATCGGTCCGCCAACGAATGAGCAAATGCACATGATCGGGCGTGCCGCCAATCGCGTACGTCGTGCCTTTTTCCGCTCTGATGATGCCGCCCATATATTCGTATAGTCGAAGTTGGATTTCCGGTTTGATGAGATTGGCGCGGTTCTTTGTGCTGAACACCACGTGCAGGAGAATCTCTGAATAGGTGCCTGCCATGTGGCATCGCTCCGCCGCTCCTTCGGAGCGGACTGATTGAGGGCTAATCCACGGGTTGCGCTTCGCTTCACCGTGGCTACATCCTGTCGCCCCTTCCGGGGCTATTTCGTCCACCGCTCGACAATGCAGTTCTCAACTTGATCATCTTGTTCCAAACACGAATTCTCTCCGCAGTTCATACTGAACAACGCCTTCTTCGCCGCCGTGGCCTGTGGTTTCTTCCGCAATCAGGGTGAAGCCGCATTTTTCGAGGACGCGCTTTGACGCGGTCAGCTCCGGCAGCGTTTCGCTCACTATCCGCTGCACGCGCGGGTCCATAAACGCGAAGTGCGAGAGCGCCTGCACCGCCTCGGTCGCCAGGCCCTTGCCGTGTTGCGAATCGACGATGGCGTAGCCGATGTCGATGCGGCCGTCCTTCGGCGGGCTTTTGAATCCCACGAAACCGACGAGCATGTGCTTGTCGCGCAGCACCAGATACCAGGCGAGACCGGCCAGCCAGGTCGCCGATTGCAACTGCTTGACCAGGTTTTCCTGCGCGTCCGTCATGATCGGCGGGGGCCAGTCGGGCGGCACATGGGCGTCGAGGTGCTGGGATAGTGCCGCATGGTCGCTCTCGGCGGCCGCGCGGGCCATGTCCACGGAAGCCGAAACGAGTGAGAGTCGCGGTGTTTTGATAGTCTGGCGTTGTGACATGGTGTTGTCTCGCGATATCCGATAATGCAGGGCGACGCGACCCGTTTAGCCCAGCCTCGAAGAGGCAGAGCGGGCGCAAGCTGGATCGAGCCTCACGCGCAAAGCCGCAGCGCGGAGCCAGGCGAATTCAACTTAATTCCATCCGTGCAACGCATATACGATCCCTTCTGACCTCGCCAGGGTCCTTCGGACCTGGGCTAAACAACCTCCGCTGTTGCACTGAGGGGAGCGGCGACCGGCTGTGTTTCCAACGCAACCTGCGGCAGTGCTTCGGATTCGCCCGGGCGCTTCCTGAACAAATCGATTTTCCGCCATTTTCCGCCGACGAAACGCCGCCAGAGGACCACCGCGAGGATGGTAATGTACAGGGTACACATCATCCAGGGTCCATGGTGGCGCAGCTCTGGATAAAAACGCGCGAAGCCGTAGCCACCAAACAGGAACACGCCCCAGACGAGCGACACCAGCGCGATCGCCGGCCAGCGAGTGTCGCCCGCGCCGCGCAGTGCGTAGATGTAAATGATGCACACCGCGTCGGAAACCTGAAACAGGGCCGCCCACACCAGCACGGTGATTGCGACGCGGATGACCTCCGGATCATTCGAGACGAATGAGATCAGAAAGCGCGGAATCAGCAGAAACACCACGCCGATCGCGCCCATGTACACCATGCTCACCAGCAGCGCCGCGCGGGTCTTGCGGATCGCGAGGTCGATCCTGCCCTCGCCGATTGCGTGGCCCACCACCGAGCAGAGCGCGATGCCCACGCCGATGGCCGGCATGAAGGCAACGTGCATGTACTGGATGCCGATGTTTGACGCGGCAAGCGTTTCCTTGCCGAAGCCCTGAATGATCACCGCCAGGAAAATAAACCACGCGCCGATGTCCAGCAGCCACTGAATCGAAGTTGGCCCGCCGAGGGCAACGATGCCGCGGAATTTCTTCTTGTCGAAGCGCCACGCAGAGGCCGTGGAATAGTCCTTCCGAAATTCATGCGAGAAAAACACAATGGCGAGGATTAGCGCGCGGATGCCCCACGCCATCACCGTCGCGATGGCCGATCCGCGAATGCCCATCGCCGGAAAGCCGAACTTGCCGAAGACGAGGATGTAGTTCCCGACGATGTTGAAGATCAAGGCGATGATGATCGCCTTCAGCGCCACGCTCGGCTTCTGGATGCCGTTGAAAAAGCACTCCAGCGCGCAGCACGCAGCCGCGAAAGGCACCGACCAGAAGCAGATCCGGCAATAAGCAATTTCGAGGGCGACCACTTCGGGCGGGGCGCCGGTCGAATGCCAGACGAAATCCGTCCACTGGCTGCACCCGTACGCAAGCACGCACGATGCGAGCGCAAGATACAAGCCCTGCCAGACATAGCCGGCCGCCTCATGCCGATCGCCGCGACCCATGG
The DNA here is from genome assembly GCA_035557035.1 of Phycisphaerae bacterium. GTDB lineage: Bacteria > Planctomycetota > Phycisphaerae > UBA1845 > UTPLA1 > JADJRI01. The sequence continues at coordinate 8,203 of DATMEE010000323.1, read as the reverse complement.
CCTGCGCCGTAAAGGTCTGCACGCTGGTGACCGCGCCCATCGCGAGGCAGATTCCCGTGAACACGAAAAAGCTCGACGGGCTGATGGCGGCCGTCGCGTCGGTGCCCATGAACGAAACGATCACGAAGTCGCTGAAGCCCATCAGCATGCGCGACAGGGTGATGCCGATGATCGGCGCTGCCAGCTTGAGCAGCGACTTGATGTCGGCCCAGAGAACCTCCCGCGGGCTGAGGGAAAGTTCGGTCGAGATGTGCAAAAGCGATTGCATGTTCTTGAACTAGTTCTAATGAAAAAGCCCCGAAAACTCGCGGTTTCCGGGGCCTCGTGGATCATTCAATGACCGATCACACTTCAGACCGAGGAAACCTCCGGCGCGCGCGTCGCAATAACGCGGTCGTTCGTCTGCTTGTTGGGATAGGCGGTTTCCATGGAAGCTCTCTTGTGCGAAACGTTGCGAAGTAAGCTATATCAGCGGCGCAAATTCGTCAATCGCAAAAAACCGGACGATCGTACCGGCCGCCGACGTATTCAGGGTCTGCGTCAAACGCAGATCACCTGGGTAATCTCCGGCACGTTGTCCCGAAGGGATTGCTCGACGCCCATTTTCAGCGTGACCTCTGCGGAAGGGCAGCCAATGCAGGCGCCGTGTAGGCGAACCTTCACCACGCCCGTTTCTGCAACGTCGATCAACTCCAGGTCGCCGCCATCGCCCTGTACGGCGGGGCGAAGTTGACGAATGATATCGACCACGTCCTTGCGGATTTCGTCGATGGTTCGTGCGATGTTGGCCATAGGATTCCCGCGAAGTATTTCAGCGTCGCTCATGCAAGTATAGCCCCGGAATTTATTTGCGTGCAACGAGGGCTTGGGAAGATTCCGAGGCCAGGTTCGATATGTGCTATCGACCGAATTCCGGCTCGCTTTGAGACCAGGTTCGCTCGCGGGTCGGGGGATCGGCCGTGAAATTCAAGACGTTCAGATTCGATCGCGGCACGATGGCGATGCAATAAGGGCTGGCCGGCGCGAGCGGCGACACGCCCGGCGGCTTTTCCACGATTGCGTCGACCCGCAGAGCGCCGCCGTCGCGATACACCCGGTCGATGCGAACTTGGTACGCATCGGAAGGGGTGCGGCCGAGGGTGACGACCAGCATCATCTCGTGTTCAAAATCGACGGGGATGCGTTCAAGTGGGACTTTGGCGAGGGCGGCTTCGTCTCGAATGACCAATTGCATGGGCCGAGTTTCGTGGGAGTGGACCTTGCTGATCTGCCGGAGGATCGGCAACTCCTCGCCGTCGGCGACGGTTTCTTCGATCGCCGGGCTGTCGGTGCATCCGATGGGGGACCACAGAAGCAGAACGGCGAACAAGAACATTCCTGCATGGGCGCGTGCTCTCGTGACGAACGGAGCCATGCGCTCCGCTCGGAACATATTTTGAAGTTGATGCATGAAGAAAAATGGTAGGGTTGATCGCGCTGACACGCCAATCAGATTTTTGACCATGCAGGCGGGAACAGATAACATAAAATGAATCCATGATTTAGGAGTAGCTCCTTGCAAGGCCGCCCGAAAATCAAAGCTCAATGGCCAAGGCCGTGGCGATCGACCGTGCTGTGCGGCGCGGTGGTATGCGCGCTTTGCCTGGGCAGCGAGAACGCGGGCGGCGATGAACCGAAGACGAATGCGGCCGGGAAACAACCGGCGCGCGTGTCTGGTAAGAAGACCAACACGTCGGCCAGTTCCAATGAGGCGCTGAAACACGCGAGGGCGGCGATTCGGTCGGGTGACCTTGACACGGCCCGGGCGCTCATCGACGCGGCCTATCGTTCCACGCGGAGCTCGTCGATCAGGGATGTCTGGCGAATCGTCGAATCGGAACTGGAGCTGGAGCGGAACGAGCCGGAGAAATCGGCGTTGATTGCGATGCGCATCGTCATCCTGCGGCCGGAGAGCGAGCAGGTGGGCGCCGCGCTTTATCGCGCGGGCAGGGCGTACGAGAAAATCGGCAGGGCGTCGAAAGCGCTCGAACTCTATCGCGCGTGCGGCGGTCACAAGAGCACGAGCGCGGCAGTGAAGAAGCGGGCCGAAAAGCGAGTCGGGGTTTTGTCGGAGTCGGCGAAGAAAAAATGACGAACGATGGAACCATCTATCTGGAGACCATGGGGTGTCAGATGAACGCCCTGGACAGCGAGCTGGCGCTGGGAGCGCTGCTGGCGCGCGGGTATCGCGTGACGGCCGACATGCAGGGCGCCTCGCTGGTGGTGCTGAATACCTGCTCGGTCCGGCAGCATGCCGAGGACAAGGTCTATTCGAGGCTGGGGCAATTGAAGCGCAGCCGGGTACGGCATCCGGAACAGGTCGTGGCGGTGATCGGCTGCATGGCCGAGCGCGACGGAGACGGTTTGCTGGCGAAAATGCCGCACGTGGACATTCTCTGCGGGCCGAGCGACCTTGGTAAATTGCCGGGACTGATCGATGACGTGCAACGAACGCGGCGGCCGGCGGTGGCGCTGTCTGGCCGGCTGCGCGACCACTCGACGCCGGTTCGTGATGGCAGCGGCGGCGACGACCTTGAGACGCTCGATTCCGGCCGCATGTTCGGGCTGAACGCCCATGCCGAAGTGCCGAAGGTCTTCGGCCGGCATCAGGCCTACGTGCGGATCACGCGCGGCTGCAACAAGTACTGCACGTTTTGCGTGGTGCCCTATACGCGCGGGCCGGAGCAGCATCGCCCGCCGGGGCAGATCGTCGATGAGGTCCGCCGGCTGGCGAATGCGGGTGTCATGGAAGTGACGCTTCTGGGCCAGACGGTCAACCATTACGAGTTTGAAGGCGAAGGCCCGGACGGCCGCACCACGTTCGCGCAGCTCCTCAAGCGCGTGCATGACGAAGTGCCCGAGCTGCCGAGGCTCCGCTTCGTGACCAGCTTCCCGCGCGATTTCACCGACGAGGCGCTGGAAGTCATGGCCGCCTCGCCGCGCATCTGCAAGTATCTGCACGTTCCCGCGCAAAGCGGCAGCAACGAGGTCCTCAAGCGAATGAACCGCGGCTACACCGTCGAGCAATACATGTCGCTGCTCGACCGGGCGCGGAAGCTGATGCCGGACCTCGCCATCGCCGGCGACATGATCGTCGGCTTTTGCGGCGAAACAGAGGCGGACTTTCAAAAGAGCCTCGATCTGCTTCGATACGCGCGCTACAAGAACTGCTTCATTTTCAAATACTCGCCGCGGCCGGGAACGGCGGCGGATGGGCGATTCCCCGACGACGTGCCGGAAGACGAGAAGCGGCGGCGGAATAACGACATGCTGGCGGTGCAGGCGCAGATCAACGTCGCCAACCACCAGTCGATGATGGGCAGCGTCGTCGAGGTGCTGGTCGAAGGGCCGAGCAAGGCGCAGATGAAGCGGCAGGAATCTGAGCAGGAGCGCGGTTGCGAGGTTGAAAACGCCGAATCGCCGAATCGCCAAAACGCCGAAACTCGACGGGGCCCGTTTAGCCCCGGTCCGAAGGACCAGGGCGAGCGGGCAGCGATGATCCAACTGGTCGGCCGCACCAGCGGCGACCAGATCGTCGTCTTCGACGGAAATCGCGACATGATCGGCGGCTTCGCCAGCGTGCGAGTCATCGCCGCGACACCCTATACGCTTCACGGGGAGTGTGTAACTGCTGCCGGTTTCGCGCTGCCGAGGACCGCCCAGCGCGACACTCCGGCGTCAAACGTTGTCTCGCTCCCGGTGCTGTGCGGAACTGTCTGACTTTATTGTATTAATTGAGTTCAGCGCTCCGGCTTGATATGATGAAAGTACGTGACGTGCTCAAGCGGCTTCGCGAAGATGGCTGGATTGTCGTCAGGACGCGTGGCAGCCACCGGCAGTTGCAGCATCCGAAGAAGCGCGGGACGGTCACGGTGTCGGGACATCCCGGCGACGATGTTCATCCGAAGACGCTCCAGAGTGTCTGGCGGCAGGCGACATTGGAAGAATGACCAACAAGAAAACGTATGCTGTGATCTACGAACACGGTAAACGTAACTGGTCCGCCTACGCGCCGGACCTGCCGGGCTGCATTGCCACGGGAAAGACCAGAAAAGACGTGGAACGTCGCATGCGCGAAGCAATGGAATTTCATATCGAAGGTCTCCGCGAGCAGGGCGAGCCGGTTCCCAAGCCCACGACCGAAGTCGGCGCGGTTTCGATTCGCGCGTAGCCAGGCGATTATCATTTCCTCATGGAACTCGACGGCATATTCCTCGACCTCTACGGCACCATCACCGCCGGCGACCGCGATGCGGTGGAGGCGGTGTGCGAGGACGTGGTGCGCGACACGGGCATCGGCGTCTCCGCCCACGATCTGAGCATCACCTGGGGCGAGCGGTTCTTTCACTTCCTCGATTTCTGCAACGAGGAGCGCTTCAAGACGCTCTTCGAGGTCGAGCAGCAGACGCTGCGGGAGACGATGGCCATGCTCGGCGTCGCGATCGATCCCGATCCGTACTGCCGCAAGCTGCAGTGCTACTGGCAGGACGCGCCGCTGCAGGATGACGTGAAGGCGTTCTTCGACGCGGTGAAGTACCCCATCTGCATCGTCTCCAACGCCGACGACGCCGATGCCCACGCGGTCATCCGCCGCCACGCCCTCCCGGTCGATCACGTCGTCACCTCCGAGACCGCCCGCTCCTACAAGCCGCACCCGCGCATCTTCGAGACCGCCCTGGCCCTCACCGGCTGGCGGCGCGATCGCGTCCTGCACGCCGGCGACTCGCTGCACAGCGACGTCGGCGGCGCGATCGTCACCGGCCTGCGCAGCGCCTGGATCAACCGCGCGCGGCGGATCCACGACATCGGGACGCATACGGCGGATGTTGAGTTCGCGGGACTGAGCGGCCTTGCGACGTGGCGAAGTAAAACAGAGCCGCGACCATAAGGGAGTGGTGGCGGCCGGGCGACGGTAGAACCTGGCGATTTGGTGCCTTGCTGATTGGGGGGAACATTCCAAGCCCGACGCGCGAGCACGGGCGTTTCGAATTTGGCGGCGATGGCCGGGCCTTCGGGGATTGCTTCCAGAATCGGCACGACGCGGCTCAGGTCTGTGCGATACCCGCCAAAACCGAGAATCTCGTTTTCGAGCTTGGTGACGTAGGCTTGGCGCACCCAGTCCGCCGGCCGGACGGCCGCCACGCGGTTCAGCACGTCCCAGAGTTCCCCGTAGGGTGGGTCAGCCTTATCGACCCACCTTTTCGCGCGTGCGATGTTCCGCGCCAATGGTGGGTCAAAAAGGCGGACCCACCCTACGACGTTGCGATCGCTTCACTTTCGCGGCGCTGCCCCATCCGCCAAGGCGCCGAGTCGCTGGGCGTATTCGCGCTCGCCTGCGTTGGCCGCTTGCTCGTCCCTCAGCCCGTACGTCGAAACAAACTTCGACGCGATCTCGGGCCCTTCTGGAATCGCTTCCAGAATCGGAACAAGTTGACTAAAGGCGATTCGACGACTCCATATTCCCATGATTTCGTTTTCGAACTTGCTGAGATAGATTTCGCGCACCCAGTCTGCCGGGGGAATCGCGGCCACGCGCGCCATGACATCAAGAATGTCCGGCAAGTTCTGGCCCGTCCAGTTCCGCGGTCGCGCGTCGAAGTGCGGCGGGAAGTCGCCGGGGGCGTGGGCGGACATGAAGTGCAGCGCTTCGTCGATCCGCCCGGATGCCATCAGGGTGTCGGCCTCCCAGCCGCGGCGCTGCTCGGGCTGGGTGAAGGGCAGCGGAACCAGCCAGAGCAGCAGGATGACGATGACGAAGCGCAGCGGGAGGAATTTCGCGGGAAGTTCGGTAGGGTGGGTCAGCCGTATCGATCCACCACTTTGCACAAGTGTGGTTTCGCGCTTTGGTGGGTCCAAAAGGCCGACCCACCACCGCTAGACCCTTCGTCGCTGCTGCTCCTCAGGGTGACGGCGGCGGCGTTACTTGCGCCAGCGAAGACGGTCTTGAGCCGCGCCACGATGATTGAGCCGACGAACCAAACGGGAAAGGTGAACACGCATCCCATCGTCGTGAAGATCGTCACCGTTTGGATAAGTGCATCGGCCGGCAACACGCGCGTGCCGCCCATGAAATGAACGATCGGCCCCGGCGCCACGCCGGTCGCCACCACGAGCGAGACGCCGGCGAAGAGCATCACCGGAAAGAGCGCGACCATGCATATCACGCCGGCCAGCACCGACACGACCCGCGTCATCAGCACGACGCGCCAGACCGCCACCAGGCCCAGTGTCCACAGATTCGCCAGCGTCGCGTCGTATTCCGAGAGGAATCGCTCGTAGGGATTCCATACAGCCACGCCAGCGGGGCGGTGGCCCAGAAGCGCGTCAGGAAGGTGGCATAGCCGGTCCAGAACGGCTCGCGATCCGCGCGCCGCCGCAGGAATACGACGAAGGCCAGCGCGTACAGAAAAAGGGCCGCGACGATCGACGCGATGACCGGCATCAGGTCGCGCCGAGCGTGCTGAACCCGGCGAGCATTTTTGCAGGCGTGGGTGCAAAGTGCGCGGATTAGCGGCCGAACCAGCATCCCGTCAGTGATTCAACAGGCGATGCCTCGGCATCGCCCTTTTTCATTTTTTAAAAAAAAAACATTTGGCCCCCCTGCCAGCGGGGGTTAATATGTTCCAAATGGGCCGGAGGATTTTCTGCCCATGACGCGTTCGGCATCTTTCGGGCTTGGCGGCCAGCGCGAGAAATTCAGCACCCGCGAACCGGAGTGGGGCATTGAACGATCATTTTCTCTACAGCATCACCGATGCGCTGCCTGCGGCGATCTACAAGATCCGCATCGGCGGTAGCCCCTGGAGAGTCTTTGAATTCGTCAGTCACGGGTTCGAGGATCTGTTCGAAATTCCGCGCGAAATCGTGCTGCGCGACTTCGACTCGTTCTGGGCAATGGTAAACGCCGAAGATCGCATGCGAATCGATGAAAGCTCAAAAGTTTCGATGCAGTCCCGGACCAGGTGGTCCCAGGATTTTCGGGTGCTGACGCAGTCGAACAAGTCAAAGTGGGTGCGCGGCACCTCGTTTCCGGAACAGCCGTCGGAAGATGGAACGATCGCCTGGAACGGTGTCTTCGTCGACATCACCGAGCAGAAGCGCGCCGAAATGGCGCTTCGCCAGAGCATCGAGCGATTCCAACGCGTCGTAGACGGCGCCATCGACGGCCTATGGGACGCGGTGGTCGAGCCGGGCATGCCGTGGCAGTCTCCGCAGACGCAGATTTATTATTCGCCGCGCCTCAAAGCGCTTCTCGGTTTCCAGGAGCACGAATTCGAGAACAACCTCGGGGCATGGGCCCACCGCCTGCATCCCGACGATCGTGCCCGCGTCATGAAGGCGCTCGGAGACCACATCGAGCGGCGCGTTCCCTATGGGATCGAATATCGCCTGTTGACCAAGGCCGGGGAATATCGCTGGTTCCAAGCTCGCGGGCAGGCGGTTTGGGATCAAAATGGAAACGTCACTCGCATGGCCGGCTCGCTCAATGATATTCACCGGCGAAAAGAGGCCGAGGAGCAGTTGCGCCAATCGCAAAAGCTCGAGGCCATCGGCACGCTGGCGAGCGGAATTGCTCACGAGTTTGACAATCTGCTGGCCGCCATCTCCATCCACGTGAACCTGGCCAAAACGACCCTGCCGGCGTCGCATCCCGCGGTGCGCTCGCTCGAGCGGGTGGAAATGACCGCTCGCCATGCACGGGGCGTGACCAACGGCCTGCTGACCTTCAGCCATCGCGCCAGTCCGCAGCGGTCGGTGATCGATCTGCCGAGAGTCATTCGCACGACGCTGGACATGCTCGGGCGCATCCTCCCACCGGGGATCAAAATAGACGCGCAACTGCCAGGCGATCGGAGCATCTGGGTTCACGCCAGCGCTTCGCTGCTGGAGCAAATCTGTTTGAACCTCGCGATCAACGCGCAGGACGCGATGCCGGCCGGCGGACGCATCCGCGTCGTCGTCGAAGCGGTCCCGGCCGACGGTTGCGACGGCGCAGGCGACTTCGCTGGAAAAGCCCGGGTCGTCTTCTCTGACAATGGCGCCGGGATTCCACCGGGAGATCTTCCCCGTATTTTTGAGCCTTTCTTCACGACCAAAGCGCGCGGGAAGGGAACAGGGCTGGGCCTTTCGATCGTGATGGAAATCGTGCGGGATTTGCAGGGCG
>DATMEE010000322.1:0-9938 GCA_035557035.1 Phycisphaerae bacterium | reverse complement strand
GCGCCTCAAAACTGAGCAGCTCGCGAATCACGCGCAGGACGTGCCGCGTTCCCTTGGCCGGCTTGACGTGCAGCTCGATCCGGTCGGTGAAGGCGATCATGCCGACTTTGTCGTTGTTGGTGGTCGCGCTGAACGCCAGCGTCGCCCCGACCTCGGTCACCAGTTCACGCTTGAGCTGGCCGGCCGTGCCGAAGGCCTGCGACCCGCTGGCATCGACCAGCAGCATGACGGTCAGCTCGCGCTCCTCGCGAAATCGCTTGACGAATGGCCGGCCATGCCGTGCGGTCACGTTCCAGTCGATGGAGCGAATGTCGTCCCCCGGCGCGTATTCTCGAACCTCTTCGAACTCAATGCCCTGCCCCTTGAATGCGGAGTGATATTGTCCGGCGAAGACGTCGCTGGCCATGTGGCTCGTACGGATCTGAATCCGTCGAATTCGCTTGATTAGTTCAGTCGCTTCCATTTGGCTTCAGCGTTTACGGTACGGGGACGTGGTCGAGCAGCGTCTTCACGATCGAATCGCTGGTTTGCTCTTCCGCCTCGGCCTCATAGCTGATGATGATGCGATGGCGAAGGACCGCGGGTGCAATGTCTTTGACATCCTGGGGCGTGACGAAGCCGCGGCCATTAAGGAACGCGTTGGCTTTTGCGCCGAGCGTGAGCATGATCGAGGCGCGGGGCGAAGCGCCGTATTGGATCAAGTGCTTGATATCGAGATTCACCGTTTGCGGATTGCGCGTGGCCACGACGATGGCGACGATGTAGTCCTTGATCTTGTCGTCGATGTAAATCTCGTCCACCACCTTGCGCGCCTTGAGAATGTCGGCCGGGTCCATCACCGGCTTCACGGCCGGAACGGCCTGCGTCGTCGCCATGCGATCCAGGATCATGCGCTCCTGCTGCGGCGTGGGATACGTCACCGTCACTTTGAGCATGAAGCGGTCCACCTGGGCCTCGGGCGGCGGATAGGTGCCCTCCTGCTCGATGGGATTCTGCGTGGCCAGGACGAGAAATGGCGTCGGGAGCGGGAAGGTTTCGTCGCCAATCGTGACTTGGTGCTCCTGCATCGCCTCGAGCAAGGCGCTCTGCACCTTGGCCGGGGCGCGGTTGATCTCGTCGGCGAGGATGATGTTCGAGAAGATCGGCCCTTTCTTCACCGTGAACGTGCCGGATTGCGGCTGGAAGATCAGCGTGCCGACCAGGTCGGCCGGCAGCAGGTCGGGCGTGAACTGCAATCGCTGGAAGCCGGTGTTGATGGCGCGGGCCAGCGTCGAAACCGACATGGTCTTGGCCAGCCCGGGCACGCCTTCCAGAAGGATGTGGCCGTTCGACAGCAGGCCGACGAGCAGGTTTTTCACCATGGCCTCCTGCCCCACGATGACGCGGCCGATTTCGTCGCGCAGGCGATTGAACGGTTCACTGGCCCCTCGAACCATTTCACCGATGTTCTTGACGTCGAGTTGGGACACGCGGGTGGTCCTCCGTATGTGTACGGTCATCGCGAACTGCCGATCAGCAATCCGGTAGAATCTGTGAGAAGTAATAGACGATCACCGCCGTGCGATCCGCTCAAAGCTGTTCCGGCTCACGCGACTTTTTTCAGAATAGGGGGCTGGAACCGGCGGGGCAAGCGGAACTGACCATTCCTCCGGGCCGGCGTTCTGTTTAGCCCCGACCTGAAAGGTCAGGGAGCTGGCGTACAGGAGATCAAATTGCATTAACTCGTGTCCGCTGAGAAGCATGTATGGGCGTGTGTGTGTGTGTGAAATGAGGGTGTATTGTTGGGTGGAAGACCCGTCGGCGCTCGCCGGGGCCTGCCGGGCCGCGGCTAAACGGGATTGCGGCGTTTTCCGACCTTGTTTCCAAGGCCCCAACCTACGAACAGCGTCATCAGCGTGCCAACCGGATAGGCCCAATAGGGCGAGGGATAGACAGGCCGGTCGAGCTCATCGAGTCCAAGTTGAAACCGGTGAAGGATCACGATCACAAGCACGCCCACCGTCACTGTGGCGATGCGCCCCAGATCATCGCGAAATCTCAGGATCGCCAACACGAGGGTAACGCCCGCGCCCGTCCACACGATGACGTCGGACAGATTCAAATGCATCGCCGGCCAACCCAGTTCGAGCCAGCCCGCGTGGACCGTCAGTCCGAACACGGCCAACATCCCCAACGGTACGGCCCAAAGCAGTCCGCGGTCATCGCGATGGAAGGGGAGGAACGCGAGCAGGAAAATGCCCAGCAACGGTCCGTAGGTGTAGGCGACAATACTCAGCACGAGGTCAATAGCGTTTGGATAAGACTCACGAACGGGAATGCAAACGATCGCGACAAGCGATAAGACGATTCCCCAAAATACGATGAGACCCCTCGACAGCAGCACGTCGCCGGGTGCCCGGCCGCGCCATCCGGCGGCGCGCACAACCTTTAGCACTGGTTGCTTGAACGCGGCGAGCGTCGATTGTGAAAGCGCCATGATCGCGCTCGACGACATAGATGCCGCAAAAATGGCAGCCACGAGAAGCCCGCGCAGGCCCGGCGGCATTGCACGAATAATGTAGAGTGGAAGAACACGGGCTCCCTCGGTGGCCATTGCGGCCTGCTCCTCGGAAGTCGGCGGGTTGTGAACGAAGTAAGCGTAGATCGCGACGCCGACCAGGAGCATCAGGACGGCGATGCCTTGTCCGATGCAGCTTGCGTAAATCGCGAGGCTGGCCTGTCGGGGCGTCTTGCAACAAAACATCCGCTGGGCGATCGACTGATCCACGCCGAACGCCGCGACATTTAGAAACGGAGTGCATAGTAACCCGACCAAGAGGGTGTAGTTGAGCGATAGATCGCTGCCCAGTTCGAATACCCTGAGTTTTTCCTTATCGCGGGCGAGGTGCAGGACCTCATCAAGGCCCCCATCAACCGAATAAACGGCGAAAATGAGGGCGGCGACCGCCCCGACCACGAGAATGACAAACTGGGCCACGTCGGTCCAGACCACTGTGGTGATTCCGCCAATGAAGCTCCAGGCAATGCCGAAGGCTCCAAGGCAGGCGATGGCCGAATAAACGTCGATTCCCGCGACGACTTGCAGCAAGACCGACGTAACAAGAATCCGCGCGCCCTGGCCGAGCGTCCCACCCACGAAGAAAAGCAGGGTGGTGGCCGTGCGGACGCGCGGTCCGAGCTGGTTGCCCATAAAGTCATAGGGACTGTAAATCTCCTGCTCGTAATAGCGGGGCACAAAAAACAGCCCAACAATCAGGCGGGCGATGATGGCGCCAATTCCGAGTTGAAGATAGGTCAGGTCGCCTCCGCGCGCATAACTGATCCCCGGGACCGCGATGAATGTCACGGCGGAGATTTCGGCCGCGACGATCGATCCTGAAACCGCCCACCAGGGCAGCTTCCGCCCGCCGAGGAAAAAATCCCGGATGGTGGCCTGTTTTCCGGTGAGCAGGGCTGCGACGACGGTGGTGATGATGAAATAGGCGGCGACGATGGACCAGTCGAGCAACCCGAACGGCGCAGTCGGCATCCCTTCCGAGAGCATCATGCGGGAACTATGCCGCAGGAAGCCGAAGTTGGCGAGCGCCGCATAGGGGTGGACGCTGCGTTTACCAAGCCCCGGCCGCCTTAGCTGAGCCAGCGTTCCGGTGTCGGATCAGTCGAATTCAATTGACTGTATTCCGCGCGCCCACTAAAGTTATTTACGCGGGAACCAGAAAGGCACTCCCGGCGTCATGCAAGAGAGCGGTCGGCCTCCGCCGCGGCGGATAGCGGCCGATCCCACCAGGACAACCCACCCCACGGCTGATTGAAGTGGCGAGAAGGTCGGCGCGAGGCCGGCCGGACGTTCTCGGATACAGACATTCGGCCGCCCCGCATTAGAATCTCGCCTCAGTCAACTCAGGAAGAGAAAATCGAGCGGACGCGGCACCACGGCGAAGGAGAGATTTCATGGCATCGAGACAACCAATCTGGGGAATCGACGTCGGACAGGTTTCGCTGAAGGCGATCAAGTTGCAGGCCGCCGGCGACAAGGTCGAGATGCTCGGCTTCGATCATATCGAGCATTCCCAGATTCTCTCGCAGGCCGAGACGGACGCGACCGAGATCGCGAAAAAGTCGATCGCGACGTTCGCCTCGCGCAACGAGCTGTCCGGGTCGAAGATCGTGGTGTCCGTCCCGGGCCAGCAGACGCTGACGCGCTTCACCAAGATGCCGCCGGTCGAGGCGAAGAAAATCCCCGACATGGTTCAATATGAAGCCAGCCAGCAGATTCCGTTCGACATGGACGAGGTCGTCTGGGACTACCAGGTCTTCACCGAGAAAGAGGGAGTCGAAGTCGAAGTGGGCATCTTCGCCATCCGCAAGGAGTTGATTCGCAACTATCTCTCGATGTTCACAAGCCAGGGCGTCGAGCCGTTCATGGTCCAGACCGGTCCGATGGCCTCATACAACGTGGCGCGTTTTGAATTGAGCCAGCCGGAAAACGAGACCTACGTTCTGCTGGAAATGGGCGCCATCGCGACCGACCTGATCGTCATGGAAGGCAACCGCATCTGGTCGCGCACCGTTCAGATCGGCGGCAATCGCTTTACCGAAGCGCTGGTCTCCGCGTTCAAGATTCCGTTCGCCAAGGCTGAAAAACTCAAGCGCAGCGCCGCGACTTCAAAATACGCCCGCCAGATATTTCAGGCCATGCGCCCCGTCTTTGCCGACTTGGTGTCCGAGGTACAGCGTTCGATCGGCTATTACACCTCCACGCACCGCGAAGCGCACATTACCCGCATCATCGGCATGGGCAATGCGTTCAAGCTGCCGGGCCTGCAAAAGTTCCTGCAACAGAACGTGCAGATGAAGGTGGACAAGTTCCCCGGTTTCACCCGCCTCGTCGAGGTCAACAACCCGAAGAAGGCCGAGTTCGAAGAGAATTTTCTGAGCCTCGGCGTCTGCTATGGTCTGGCGCTGCAGGGGCTCGAACTGGCGGCGGTGACATCCAACCTGCTCCCCATGGAGATTCGCAAGACGCTTCTTTGGCAGAAGAAGCAGCCGTGGTTTGTCGCGTCGGCAGCGTGTCTCGCCCTGGCGGCCGGGTCGATCTGGATCGGCAATGTCATGGCGTCGGGTGAGATCCAGGAGGGCCTCGGTGGAGCGGAGGCAGGCCCGCCCCCGCGCGTCGCATCAGTGAACGATGCCATGAGCATTCTCAGTTCGCCTGGCGCCGCGACGCCGGTTCAGCGCGCCCAACAGGTGACGGCCGCCGCGAAATTCCTCAAGACGGAATACGGCAAGTACACCAGCGGCAGCAAAGACGCCGGCACGCTCGGCGAATTGGCGAAATTCCCTGAAAACAACAAGTACGTCCCAATCATTCTCGACGTGATTCACCGCGCGTATGCCGAGGCGACTTCTCCGGATTTGAAGTCGGTCAAGACGCCGCAGGAATACAAGCGCGTGGCCGATCGAATCGAGCGCGAAAAGCGCGACGAAGTCTGGATCGACAAGCTGGCGATGGACTATCACACCGATCCGGGCACCCTATTGGTGAAAGTGGAAGGGGAGGTGGTGAAACGCGGGCGACCCGGATGGGCGATTCGGATCACCGGCATCACCACCAAGGAAAACGCGCCGACCTGGATCGAAGAAAATCTCAGTCGCCCCCTCCTTGAACTGGGCTGCAAGCCGGGAACCGGGATTTACTTTGACGTCGTGTCGCTCGGCAAGATTCGACCGCGCGAGAAAACGGTGCGCACGGCCGATGGCGACTTGGGACTGGGCGGCGGAACAGAAGGGGGCGGGGACGGAGGGCGCCGCGGCGGCGGGCAGGCTCAGCGGCGCGGCGGCAGAAGTCCGGAGATGCAGCCTCCGCGGCGGGGCGGCAGGGCCGGTCCCGGCACGGACGTATCCCGCGGCCCGACCGCGCGTCGTGGTACCGGCGGTCTGGCCGATCTCGAAGAGGAACTTCGCAACAAAGATCCGCTGACGAAGGAGTCGATCAGCCAGGATTTCATGTTCGACCTGGACATCATCGTGCGCAAGGAAGAAGTGCCAAAGGATCGAATTCCCGAGCGGTACAAGGAAAAAACCGAAGAACCGGCCAAGCCGGGAACGCCGGTGAGAAAACCGTGACGCAACCGTGTAATCAGCGGCGGCAATAAGTGGAGCCTGAGCGATGGCGTTCGTGAAAAAAAACTGGTTGTATCTGGTGCTCGGCGTGGTGGCGATCGGCTCGATCGCGACGGCCGGCTGGGCGTACATGTCGGGCGACGAGATTCTTCAGAAACTGCAGGACATCGAGCGCATCCGGAGTGAAGTCAAGCAGGCCGCGGGCGGCGCGCAAAATGCTGAGACCATCGAGGCGAAAAAGGAAGAGCAGACCCGTCTTATCGCCGAGCAGGATCATGTGCTGAAGTCCGCCCTGGCGCCCCAGCTCTACAACGCCTTTGAAGGACGGGAGCGACAACTCCTTGTCTCCGGCGCTTTGCCGACTCCCAACAGCAACGCGAAAAAGTTTGAATTCAAGACGGCCTATCGCGAGGCCCTTCTGGAGCTCCGCCGCCGACTTCGATCTCGCGCCGGCCCCACGCTGAACGAAGTCGCGAGCGAGCAGGCGCTCATCGACTCCAAAGAGGCGGCGCCATCCGACCAGGATCGCGGGCCCTGGATGCCGGAGCCGGTTGCGCTTCCTGAGCCTGATTCGGACACGTCGGTTAAGGGGTCTCGCTCCCTCGGCGACCTGCTCAAGAGTTCCGCGGCGGCGCGCGCCGCCGAGAAGGTGGCCCGCAATATCGACATGTACGTCGAGGATCACGCATTCATGCCGCAGCCCCTGTTCGATTCGCAGGAGGCGCCGACCGCGACACAAATCTGGCACGCCCAGATGACGCTATGGATTCAGCAAGACATGGCATTCGCGCTGAACCGGTTGAACGAAAAACGCGCCGAGCAGCTCAAGGCCGCGGGCAAGCCATACGATTGCTGGGTCGCCAACATGCCGGTAAAGCACTTGAAGAATCTGGCGGGCGACGACGTGCTGGGACGCGGGGGACTTATGAATCGAGCAACCTTCGCCCCCACTTTCACCGGCGTCGTAAATGACGCAAAGAGGTTCATGGTCCCGCTGCAACTGCAGCTTGTGATCGAGGAGGCCGCGCTGCCGGAGTTGCTCGATTCGATCTGCCGCGTCGGATATTACACGCCCATACGGGTGGTCTATCAGTCCGTCGAGCCGAACGTGCTGCAGTCGGACTATGTTTATGGGGAGGCGCCGGTCATCGAGGCGACGGTTGATATCGAGGCGGTCTATTTCCGCAAGGTCTTCGATCAGTGGATTCCGCCCGAGCTGGCGCCGATTCTCACGCGGCCGCGCGCGCAGGAGGACCTGAACCTTCGGCGCTAGGGATCGTGGAGATTCGTGATCAGTTTTACAGCATCGGTAATGCACTCTGATAGTTGAGGTGTTGGATGGCACG
Organism: Phycisphaerae bacterium; assembly: GCA_035557035.1. GTDB lineage: Bacteria > Planctomycetota > Phycisphaerae > UBA1845 > UTPLA1 > JADJRI01. The sequence goes on along the minus strand of DATMEE010000322.1, from coordinate 2,469 downwards.
AAAAAAAGCCAGCTTTGTAGACGAACACATCGAGAAAGTCGTCATCGGCGTGTGCGGATTCGTTTTGCTTGGCGGCGTATATGTTGCATTTCTGAGCGGACGCTACGCGACAGCCGAGGGATTTGGCGCCCGCGAGCTTGCGCAACAGACGAGCGAGGCCGCCGATGCCGCGGCCCGAGCCGTCGTCAGTGCACAGGCTGGAAAATCGCCTGTTCAGCCGGGCGGCGTGCCACCAAACGATCCGACTCAGTCGCTTAAGCAGTGGTTCGGCGAGAATGCGAAGGGATTGATCGCCATCGCCCAGATTGAATCGCCCGCCGGGCGCACCCAGGCTTTCCCGCCGATTTTCAACTCCACCACGGAAACCTCTCCTGAAAACCGACATGGTCTGGCCGCCATTGTCGGCCCGGGGCTGCCCGTCGCTTCTGCCGGCCGCAGTGCGTTCAACATGCCGTCGAAGCGCGTGCCGCTCGATCTCTTCGATGGCAGCATTCCGAAGGAGGGAGGCTCGGCAACCACGCGGAACTGGGTGGCCGTCGCGGCGCAGGTCGACCTGATTCAGCAGGACATCAACTTCAAGACCGAAAAATATCCGGATGGTTCTTTTCCGGTGGTCGTGAACGTTCAGCTTCAGCGATTTGATCAGAATGAGCCGTTTCGCGGGTGGCAGACGGTCGAGCCTTTCCTGCCTTTCGAGACGCCGGAACGCCCCAACATCTTCGATGAAACCGGTGGCGTCACCCTGCAGGGCGTGACCGAGTTTCGGCAACTGATCGAAACGAGGCAGGAATACATCGCCCGGCCGATGCTGACGACTCGCACGGGCGGTGACTCGATCAAGTATCCCGCGGTTCCGTTCTTTCCCGACTCACCGATTAAAGAAGTGAAGGACCCGGGCGCGCGGGCGAAGAAATGGCTGGCGCTCGCTCAGAAGGCGAAAGACGGAAAATCGCCCTTCACGGCCGAAGACCCAGACGCCGCGATGCTGATGCTGCGCGCCGTCATCGGAACGCAGGGCGTGAACGATCGCGACCGCGATCGAGCCCAGAAAATGCTCACCTCCGTGATGCGCCGCCTGAAGCGCCCCCGCAAAGACCTGGGAGCCGACGACCATGTCCGTCCGCCGGACAAGCTGATGCCGATCGTCGCCTATGATTTAAGCCCCGTGCCGGGTCACACCTACACCTATCGAATGCGCTACGAAGTGCTGAACATGTTTGTGGGCAACCAGGGCGAGCTGCGCGACCCGGCCGATGCGGAGAAGCTGACGGTCTTCAGCGACTGGTCGCCGGAGACGCGCCCGGTGACGCTGGAGAGCGACACGTACTTTTATCTCACGAAGGCCGACGACAAGAAGGGCGAAGTGACCGTGACGGTCTTCAAGAAGCGCGGGCGCGAGACGGCGAAGGATGCGACTTTCAAGGTGACGCCGGGCGCCGAAATCGGCGGAGAAAAGCGCCGCGGCACGACGAAGACGGACTTCAGCACCGGGGCGATCTGCCTGGACATCGACTTCAAGCGCAAGATCAACGGCAAGACCGAAGTGGCGCTGATCTATGTCGACACCAACGACGGCGGCGTCCGCGAGAAGTATCTGTCTTACGATCGCAAGGATAAGTTCCGGCAGGCCCTGGAGAGCGGCGAGACGCGAGCGGGGCGATAGCGGTCCAGTCCGTCCCATCCAACGTTGCTTCGCTCTGAAGGAGCGCCCGGAGATTTCTCTTTCTCGGACGCCGCGCCCGATCGCGCTTTATGAACAGGCGTGCTCCGCGTTCCCGGCTTTCACCGCTGAAAACGAGTAAAAAAAACCTGCACGCAGAGCCGCGCCCCTGACGTCGGTGATCGCGCGGCGACGAGGATGAGGGGATCGACGCGGGTGTTCACGGTGAGCACCTCTCCCTGCCTGAGTGTTCCAAAAAAAAGCAAGAAATAAACCATTCTTCAGTGGCCACTTTTCTTTCTCGTGCGTCTTCCTTTGGGAGGCCGTGGTTCTCGGCGAGGGCCCGGCGACGATTCAACGCGATTTTTGGCGTGGACCGGCGCCGCGCCTGCGGAGCGGTTCCGCGGGTGAGCCGTGCCATCGTGTGCCTCCGGCCCGGCATTCAATTTGCGAAACGGCGTCAATCTCCGTCGCGCGGAGGGTGCGCGCCGAGATGGCACTTCGCGGCCGCGGAAGATAAAAGTGTCGCGGCATTTTTTTGGAGTTCGCCGAATTTGTATTGCAATCGCCGGACGATGTCGGTACCGTGTCATGTGATGAGACGAGCACCTGGATATGTCATGCAGCGGGCACTACACATCAGCGTGCGTGACGGCCGCTGCATGCGAGCGTCAGGTTCGGCGGCTTTTGCGGAGCAGCAGCGGCGCGGCGAAAACGAGGAGGGCGAGCGTATGCGGCTCGGCAACGACTTCAAAGCGGAGGAAGCCGTCGGCGTGGGACAGCGCGGAGGCGCTGCCGCTGTTCGACTC
>DATMEE010000321.1:0-7728 GCA_035557035.1 Phycisphaerae bacterium | reverse complement strand
ATCGCCGAGCGAGAACTCGCTCATCGGCTCGGGCGGCGGTACGTCGATGCTGGTCGATGTCCGCGGGGTGACATTGAGATTGGGGTTCTTTGGATTCAAATCGCGATGGATGAAGTCATAAACGCCGTGTACGCCCGGGTTCGCCCCGGTGATGAAGTTGGACCAGGCGACTGGGCTTTGCGGGGGAATGCTGGTGGTGAGGGGCTTGAAGCCGCCTTTTTTTTCGAGCTTCGCGAAAGTGGGCAGGCGGCCTTCGTCGATCAGCCTGCGCACCATCCGCGGATCCATGCCGTCGCAGCCGAGGATGAGGACTTTCCTGTGGCGTGCGATTTTTTCGTCCTTCTTCGAGGGCGGGTTTGTGTCGCCAGAGGAGGCGCGGTCGCAGCCGGGCATCCACAACGCGGTAAATAGAAATGCCATCCCGATGGCGTTTCGGGTCTTCATGCGGCCGCAACCTTGCTGGCGTGGGGGGCGCCGTTTGAACTGACATCAATCTTTAGGGGGCGTCCGTCCATGTTTTTCGGTACTTCGACGCCGAAGAGTTCCAGTGCCGTAGGACCCAGGTCCATCAGCCGGGGCGACTCGCTTTCCACCTTGTGACTGCAAAACAGAACTCCGGGAATCAGCTCGGGGTCGATGCAATGGTCGCCGCTCCATGCCTTCGTGTTGTCGTGGAACACGGCGTTCGTCACTTTGCCGATGGCGGTGTCCCAGTCGACGCGGTAGCCGCGATGATAGCCCACGACGAGATCGGGAGCGGCTTCTCGAAACGGACCGGAGTAGCATTTCTCTTTATCGTACACGCGGCGAATGGCCGGTTGCGCGGTCTTTGGGTCGTTCAGTGCGGTGAGCTTTCCGGCAATTTCATCCTTGAGTTTCTGGGCGGCGTCACCGGGCTCGACGATGCCCTTTGCGTCGCGGCCTTGAATGTTGAGAAATATGCCCGCGAGTCCGAGTGCGAAGGCGCGGCTCTTCGACCAATCAACCTCGGCGAGATACTTGAAGCCGAGCTTCGTGCCGGGCTTGAGGGCCATGTATCCATTTTCAATCAGCCATGCATTGAGGTCGATGCCGCGGCGGAAGGAGTTGAAGCCGTGATCGGAAATGACCATGAGCATGGAGTGCCGGTCACGGAGCACGCGGTTCATCGTCTCGCCGACAATCTTGTCCATGCGGACGTACAAATCCTCGATTGCGTTCTCGGTGCCGTTGGGCTTGTAGTTCTTATCGAGGTTCGCGGGATGGGCGGGATGGTCGCGCTCCAGATAGCGCCAGAACATGTGCTGGATGCGGTCGGTGCCGTCGAAGACGCAGGCACACAGGCCGCGCTTGGTGTTGTCGAGAGCGTCGAAGAATTGCTGCTCGCGCTCGGCGTCGATGCTGATGCACTGATCGAGAAACGCGCGGTCCTCGACCAAGCCTTCGTTGAGCACCCAGGTGTCTTCGGCCAGGCCGAGCGTAGCGAAGGGGCCGTAGCGTTTGGCGAGGTAGGTGCTGTAGGCCTGCGGGTGCGAGATGGGCATGGCGGGTTTTTCGGGATCGAGGTTGATCGGCATCGCATATAGCTCGAAATCCGGATCGGTGCTGACGAGCATGAAGCGGCAGATGCCGTTGACGGTGACGCCGGGGGCGGCCTTGAATTTGACCGTCACCCAGGGCGTGTAGACGTATTCGCGAAGTGCGAATTTTTCGTCGTTGATTTTTAGAACAGCCTGTCCCGGCTTTTTGATCTCCACCGTGAAGGGTACCGTCATCGCGCCGGCGCCGGGCTTCATGCTGTTCTCGGGGCCGATGATCACGCTGCGAATGACGTTGCCTTCGCGGCGGACCTGCACCTGCTCGCCGCCGGTGCGCTCGCCCGCGTCGTTGGACCGCGTGCTGTAGAACGCGAACAGCCCCTGTGTGCCGCGCAGATCTGGGACACACATGGCCGATAGGACGACGCCGCGGCACTTTTCCGGGGGCCAGGTGATCGGCACGCGAATGACCGAGGTGAAGATGCCGTGCTCGCCGAGCGTATTCCAGAACGGCTTGCCCTTTCGCATTAGCCGGATCGACGGCTTGTTCAGCGGGATGACGTATTTGCCGAGCTTCAGCGTTTTGGTGGGCGGGCGGATGTCTACAGATGAAAGATAGGGCGTGTAGTTGCGGCGGTCGGTGTTGAGGAAGTCGAAAATGTTGTGCTTGCCGGGATTCACGCCGGTGAGGAAGCTCGACCAGGCTACGGGCGAAAGTGGCGGGGTCGTCGTGCCGAGCAATTTGAAGCTGCCCATTTCGGCGAGACGCTTCAGGTTGGGCATCTTTCCTTCCGCCATGTACCGCGTCGCCAGGGTGTGCTCGAGACCGTCCAGACCCAGAATCACCAGGCGGCGTATCCTGCTGCGGGCGAAGGCCTTGCGGCCGCGGATGGCGCGAACGATCCAGCGAAACGGCCAGATGAGGATCGTCAGGATCGCGAGGAGAAAGGTCCAGAAGATGACGAACAGCGAGGACGCCAGGGCGAAGCCGGCCCCGGGGCCGATGTAGCCAAACGCATTAGCCGGCGCGAGCAGGGTGCAAAACGCTGCAGTCAGAAGTATCGCGCCGAACGGTAAATGAAATCTGGCTACGGTTCGAGGTGTTGCGTCGACTTGTAGATTCCGCCGCTCCTTCGGAGCGAACTGAAGAAGGGCGGACCCTATCCACGAGTTGCGCTTCGCTGCACCCGTGGCTACAGCCCGTCGCCCCTCCGGGGCGAAGACGCCGCACCTGCTTCCAGTAATGCAGGCGCCGGCCACGAACCCTGAAGGAGTGCCAGCATTTAGCCATGGGTGAAGCGAAGCGCAACCCGTGGATTTGTTGCATTTCGTGCAAGTCCGCTGCGAAGGAGCGGCGGAGATTTGCGTTCGAACGTATCTTAGTGCGGTACGACGATTCATCCGGACTTACTCAGAGAGGCGAGCCCGTAGAGCGCACCAACTGCGGCGAGTGTTCCCGCAACGGACAGCACGATTGCGGTCGTGGTCATCACGGCCACGAAATAGAAGCCGGTCATGAAGGTGCCGAAGATGCTGCCCACCACGCCCCATGCGTAGACGTTGCCCATGGTGCGGCCGGCGAGGCGGCCCAGGTCGAGTGCCATCTTGGCGACAACCGGACCGATGAGTCCCAGGATCGTGCAGGGTAGAAAGAAAACCAGGGTGACGTGCAGGGCGATCCGCAGGCGAAAGAAATCCTTCAGGTCAATCTCGCCGGCGATGCGGTTGTAGATTCCGATGCCCGCGGTCGTCAGCGCCGCTACGAAAAAGATGACCGCGAGTGTTCGCCGGGCCTGTCGCCGGGTCACCGCATAACGGTCGGCGATGCGGCCTCCGAGATAATTCCCCAGGGCGATGCCCGCCAGGGCGATGCCGATGATCGACGTCCAGGTGTGCAGCGACGAACCGACGTAGGGGGCGATCAGCCTGCCGGCGACCAGCTCGATGACCATGAAGCAGAAGCTGGAGGTGAAAACGGTGGCGTTGGCGATGAAGAGGCCGGCCATCGCGCGCGGGGGCGAGTCCGTTGTTGCAACCTTGCTGGATGGCTTGAGGATGGCGGGGTTGGCGGATTTGGGCATCAGGGAAACTGCGCTCCCGACGGGACTTCAAAAGCGTCATTCTGGCATGAACCGGTGCTTTTGAACAGTCCGAAGCAAGGTTTTCCCCGTTTAGCCGCGGCCCGATAGGGCCCCGGCGAGCGCGGACGGAGCTTAAATCCGCGCATCTGCTTTATTCGGCATCTGTGGATTCACGGGCGTTGCGGGCCTACGAGGTGACAGCGCGTTATTATCACCTTCGCACAAACCTTTCCCTGCCGCTCCCGGACCATTCAGGTCTGGGCTAAACAGAATGCACCTTAACCTGGCGAACGTGGGTTAGCGCATGGGTTGGCGATAGGGAATCTTCCGGCGGAAATCGCTGAGGCGGCGGCTGATCTGATTGGCCGCTTCGATCATGCCCGCGCGATTGGCGATGCTGAGCGCCTTCTCGGCTGCCTCGACGGCCTCGTCAAAACGGCCGTCGGCGGCATACGAAACGGCGAGCGCGTCGTAAGTTTCGGGGATTTGCTCGCCGACGGCCGCGACCTCCTCGGCGAGTCGCACGGCTTCGGCAGGGGCGCGAAGCCGGTCGATGGGACAGGTTGCCAGAATGAAGGCGAGATTTCGCTTCAGTTTGAGATAGCCGGGCAGGGCTGCGAGGCCTTTGCGGAACGTGTCGATGCTCTCATCCCAGCGGCCGGCCAGCGCCAGGAGCGACCCGAGTTCGCCATAGACGTCAAGCTGGGCGTTCATCGTTATCGCGGTGCGGAAATGTTTGATGGCCTCGTCGGGACGGTTTCGTCTCATGTTGAAAAAGGCCAGGCCCGTTTCCGCTTCTGCGCACCGTGGGTCCAGTTCGAGCGCCTTGCGATATTCGTCGTCTTCGCCGGGAAGATTTTTCTCGCCGAGCTTGAGACCGATGCGATGGTGGGTGATGGCGCGATACTTGTCCTTCAAGGGCTCGCCGACGCCGCGATTGATTCCGATCCAGGCGAGATAGATGAACACGCCGTATCCGATGATCGCTCGCCAATCCTTTTCGCGCAAGTAGGAGAACATTCGCACCGGAACCAAAGCGGCGAATACCAATGCCAGCGGCATCACCGGCACGCGAAAGCGCGCGCAGACAAAGAACACGATGACTGACGCGGTGTAAAGCACGACGAAGGAAGTCAGCGGAAACATGCGCTTGAAATGGCCCAGCGCCATGACGAAACCGACCAGTCCCAGCGCGAGAATCAGGCCGGTCTTTACCGGGAGCTTCAGCACGAAGGGCGCGTACAACTCCGCCATCCCGTACAGGTCCGAGTCGTTTGGGATCTCCCATTCATAAAAGAAAAGTTGAACCTTTGCTGAAAGAAGATTGACGGCACGGCCGGGAAGTGCGCGCATGAAAGCGAACGCCTGATCGAAAAAGTAGGCATCGACTTCGGACGCCTTGAGCTTGCGCCCCTCGGCCTGCTCGGCCATTGTCGTCCAATCCTGAAATCCGCCGACCCAGCTCGCCCGGGCGCCGGGAATCTGTGCGGTGTAGCCGTCGGACTGCGGATTGTTGCCGATGTAGAAATTCGGCCCGCCGGATGCGGCGATCAGGACGAGATCATTTCCGGCGACGTAGTTGCGAAGCGTGACGGGAAGAATCGGAATCGCGCACGCCACGCTCCAGGCCACGGCGCGCGAGAATGCGAAACGAAACCGGTTTCGCTCGATCCAGAGAATCCAGAGTGCGACGAACGGCATGTAGATCAGCACGTTCGGCCGGGTGATCGCTGAAAGGCCCATGAACAGACCGGCCGCGATCCATGGCCAGATCGTCGCGTGCTTTGCCGCGCGGAGAATCAGCCACAGGCTGACGAGCGAGAAGAACGTGCTGAGCGGTTCGAGCAGCAACTCGGCGTCGAAGTAGATCATCACCCAGTAAAGCGCCGCGCCGATGCCGGCGATGACGCCGACGAGGCGATTGAAGGCATCGCGTCCGATGAGATAGACGAAGCCGCAGGTGGCCGAGCCGATCATGATCTGGACGATGCGGGGGAACCAGTATTGATCGCCGAAGACGAGGCGGGTGAATGCGAGGAAGAAGGGATAGAGCGGGGCCTTGAAATAGGCTGAGCCTTGAAAGGGTTGAACGCCATCGAGAATCATGCGGGCCCACTGGTCGTGGGCCTCGGCGTCGAGGATCGGGCTGTCGAAGAGCGGGCTTTTGGAAATCTGGACGAGGTAAATGATGCGGAGGCTCAGCGCGAGCAGGAAGATGGCGACGAAGAACAGATAGTCGGCCGCGCGCAGCGGCGTTCCCTGCAGCGCGCCGAACGGCGTGTTAAGCCCACTGGCCGAAGTCGATTCAGTCGCGAGACGAAATGAGGGAGTGTGAGTCTCGCCGGTCTGGATGTGCTCTGCTGGTTCGCCGGACAATTCTGAGAACTCCCTGCCATGCGTCCGTTGAAACACTCTGTCTTACTGTTAAAGGCATTACTCAGCTCGGCGGAGCACGGAATGAGTCCAATCACGGCGACGGCTGCGTCGCCGGGACGGCATCATTCATCGATCCATTCTTCGAATCGCTGGAGCCATTTTTCCCATGGGTATAGCCCAGTGTATCAAGCAATTTGCTCATCTTGCTGTCCACGTCGCTCGGATCGGCCGCGATCGTCGCGCCGGAGGCGAGGTCCACCCGGCTGCGCAGGAGTTCGCGGAACCCCGCGGTTTTTTCCGCGTCGACCGAAACCAGGTTTCGCTGCTCATCAGGATCGGCAACGAGGTTATACAGTTCCTCGCGACCCTTCGCCTCGACGATGAACTTGTAGTCGCGCACGCGCACCGCGTGCTTGTCGTACTCCACGGCCGATGGGCCGGTTCCGAAGCTGACGATCGCCCCGAGGAAGACCTCTTCGCCGTTTTCGCTCTCGGCCCCCGAGTACGCCGGATTCAGGAGGCTATCGCCCTCGGCCTGATCGGAAATGTTGACGCGGGCGAAATCGAGAATCGTCGAGAAGAGGTCCACCGTTTCGGCGAGGTTCTTCCGCCGCGCCGGCTTCACGTCCATGCTCTTGGGGAACTTCATGATGAGCGGGATTCGCACCATGTCGTCGTACAGGTCCGTATTGTGGCCGAAGCGCTTGTGTTTGAAAAAGGCATCCCCATGATCGGCCGTGAGAATGACGAGCGATTCGTCGAATAAACCCGCTTCCTTCATTCGCTTGAACAGTTCGCCGATCGCTGCATCGACGTATTGCACGTTGGCGCGGTAACGGCCCATCAGGTATTTGATGGTCTGTTCCGAGGTCTCGCCCTCTTGCGTCGCCAGTTCCCAGCGATGGTGCATCGTTTTCCAGTCGGCCGGGCCGCAGTCGAAGCGCTTGAGGTATTCGGCGGGAGGGTCGTAGGGTTTGTGCGGCTGCAAATAATGGATGTACGCGAAGGTGCCGGTTTTGCTCCAGTTGGCGATGCGGCGAAAGACTTCGCCGTTCACGTCGGCCGGTTGGGCGACGGCGAAGGCGGTGGTTTCCTCGGCGACGCGGCGCTTGATGACCTCGGGCAATTTGTAGACTTCGACGCACTCGTCATAGCCGCGGTCGAGGCCCCAGTTGGGCGCGCCGGCGAAGGGGTTGGCGACGATACTGCACGTTCGGAAGCCGGCGTCGCCGAGCAGTGCCGGGAGGGTGGCAAGCCGCTGGGGCACCTTGATGGTGTCGTTCATCCGGTGCGTGGACGTGCGCGTGCCGGTGAGGAAGCTGGTGGTGGTGAGGAGGGTGGAGGGCGCCTGGCTGTAGGCGTTTTCGAAGAGGACGGCTTCGCCGGCGAAGGCGTCGATGTTGGGGCTGGTCGAGTGATTGTCGCCGTAACAGCCGAAGAAGGCCGCGGAGGCGGCATCGACGACGATGACGAATACGCTCGGAGATGAAGTAGACTTCTCGTTTGCCTTGTCGCACGCGCCGACGCACAGCAGCGCGCTCAGAAGTGCGGCGACGATGCCTGATCCGATCTGCGGTCTACGATTCATCGGTGAGCGTCGCCAGCCTTTTCGACGGGTTGAGAAGTTGCCCCATTGGCAGGCTGGGTGGCGGGGGGCTCGGTATCGTCGCCATGGGGCGTGTCTTCGTCCTCGTCCGGCGCCTCACCCAATGCGTAACCGAGAGACGCGAGATGTTTCTTTTCAGCGTCGGTGA
>DATMEE010000320.1:0-3034 GCA_035557035.1 Phycisphaerae bacterium | reverse complement strand
ATGGCGCGATAGATTTCCGGCTCGTTTTTCTCCGACAGGCGGATGCACTTGGCGTAGCACCCGCCCTCGAAAGTGAAGACGCCGCGGTCGGACCAGCCGTGCTCGTCGTCGCCGATGAGGCGCCGGGCCGGGTCGGCGCTGAGCGTGGTCTTGCCGGTGCCGGAGAGACCGAAGAAGAGTGCCACGTCTCCGTCGTCACCCACGTTGGCTGAGCAGTGCATGGGAAACACGCCCTTCTCAGGAAGGACGTAATTCATCACCGTGAAAAGCGATTTCTTGATCTCGCCTGCATAGTGAGAGCCGCCGACCAAAATCAGCTTGCGCGTGAAGTCGGCGACGATGTACGCATCGCTCTGGGTGCCATGAATCTTCGGGTCGGCCGCAGCATCGGGCGCTCCGAGCACGACCCATTCGGGCTGCGTTCGCGCCAACTCTTCGAGGGGCGGCCGGCGAAACAATTGCCGTGCAAACAGCGCGTGCCAGGCTTTGGTGGTTACGACTCGGAGTGGGATGCCGTAGGTGTCGTCGGCGCCGACGCGGGCGTCGACCACGAACAGCTCGCGGGTGTTGAGGTGATCGAGCGTCAGCCGGTGCAACTGCTCGAATGCCTGGGACGTCATCGGTTGGTTCACTTTGCCCCAGGCGATGGTTTTTTCAGTCGTCGCATCGCGGACGATGTACTTGTCGTTGGGAGAGCGGCCGGTGCGTTTGCCGGTGAGGGTGGCGATGGCGCCGGAGGAGGTGAGCTGGCCTTCGCGGCGCTGCACAGCCATTTCGACGAGGGCGGCGGCGGAACTGTTCCAGAAAACGGAACGGGTCGGCTCGATCCCGTGGTTCTCAATACCGAATTTGTTCTTGATCACGGTCCACATCCTGTGAAAAGGCGCGCCCTCGCAGGTTGATCGTGAAACGATTCGAGTCGCGCAGTGGGGATATTGTCGCCAGCGCGCGGCGTTTCGCAAGCGGGCCGCCGTGAGAGCCCGCGGCTGGACGGGGCGGCTTTACAGACGCGGAGTCGGGACATAACGTCTTGTCATGAACGCAATTCGGTCTTTGAGATTGCGGCGGATTCGGTGCGTTGCTCCCTGCTTGCTGCTGATCATTGGCAGTTGCGGCGGGGGCGGGCCGGACGTCGACATTCGGATCGCCGAGCACGATCGACCGGACCTGGAACCGGAAATGGCGGCATCCGGGCAAAGAGCCGTTCCGAAGGACGCTGCGTTCAACATCGCCAAATTTACCTCCGGCCAGGAAGGCGAGACGGCCCGAGGCGAATCTCGTGCGATCGAGCTGAACGGCGCGACGTGCCAGGCGGAGGTCACGGGGACCGGCAGCGCCTGGGGGGCCTTTCAGCTCGGTTACACATTCGACAACATGAGCGGAAGACCGTTGAACGCGGTGGTGCGGCTGAAGCTGGACGTGAAGGGCGGAGCGACGTACGAGACGAAAGATCGCAACGATCTGGAGAATGTTCCCGCCGGTTCGGGCACGGTGAACTTTGTCTTGAAAGATTCCCTGGGCGTGCTGGTGCGACAGGAGGCCCTGTACTCGGCGGGCATGGGCACGGGCGCACGATCGGCCAGCCGGCGGCATGACATCGTATTCGAGGCCCGGCTGGAATCGGGGCGGGGCTATTACATGATGCTGCTTGGAAGGGCGGACGCATCGAGCAGCGCGGGCCAGTCGGTCAAGGTCGATGTGGCAGCGACGAACGTATCCATGGAAATCGAATGGAAGGCGATGGAGCAGACGACGCAGAAGTCGGCGATCACGGACACTGATTAGCGCGACGGCGCGAGACGGCAGTGGGAAATCGTGCTGAAGGGGTGCGACATCCAGGCGTTCCGCCGCTCCTTCGGAGCGAATCGGCGCCGCGATGGTCGCGTTGGCGCGCCTGCGAGCATTGACAGATTTGCCGGCAGGTCGCCATGCGACGACTCTCATGCATTGTCAGGGGTCATTATGCGGATCGGATTGTATGGCGGGAGCTTCGACCCGATTCATTTCGGGCATTTGATTTCCGCGCGAAGCGTCGCGGAGCAGCTTTCCCTTGAAAAAATAGTGCTGATCCCGTGCGGTCAGCCGCCCCACAAGCGCGACCGCGTGCTGACAGACGCGCGGCATCGTCTCGAGCTGCTTCGGCTGGCAGTTGAAGGTGACCCGCTGTTTGAGGTGGATGATCGCGAGGTGCGACAGCCCGGGCCGAGCTACACCATTCAATCGGTCGATGCATATCGCGAACAATTCGGCGACGTGGCGGAGTTATTCTGGATCATTGGGGCCGATTCGTTGCCGGAGCTGCCGACGTGGCATCGGGTTGGTGAGCTGGTTGAGCGGGTCCAAATCGTGACGGCGGTGCGACCGGGATTCGCCGCACCTCCGGCGGACTTGCTAAAGAAGGCCGTGGGTTCCGAGTCCGCGGAACAACTCCTAAAACATTGCTTGCACACGCCGGAGATCGACATCAGCGCGTCCGATCTGCGGCGGCGGATTCATTCAGGCCGTTCGATCCGCTACCTGGTTCCGGAATCCGCTAGGTCCTATATTGACCTACACAACCTCTATCGGGCATAATAGCGTACTCAGATGCAAAGTATGCCGAGCAGGCCTGAAAGGGTGTAGTGCGGTCGGCGCGTAGAACGGCGCAAGTATCCCGTCGCACTGGATTTGTTTGATTTTTGTCCTTGTCGATTGTATCGTTAAATAACAGCTATGTTTTCAACCTGCCTGGTTCGATCCGCGGAAAGCCCGTCATTGGCGCCTTATAGTGTGGACGGCTCTTCACGGTTCGGCCGATGAAGTACTAAAAAGAGCGCAATCCCCGCCTACGCAGCCGAATCAGTATTGCATCCTTCAAGGCCCTCTTGCGTAGAAGTGGAGTCCCGCTCGGAGTTTAGAGTCGCGGCTGCCATGCCTTGCTCTGGCCTTCCAGTGCAGTAAGAAAGAAGGCGACATGCCCAATGACGTTCCACGACGTTCCCTTCGCAGGATTCAAATCCTCTGTGCCCTTGGTCTGGCTGCCATCCTTTACGCG
>DATMEE010000319.1:0-3826 GCA_035557035.1 Phycisphaerae bacterium | reverse complement strand
AATGCTGTTCACTCAATTTCAGCCAAGTTCAGCCTTTTTCAGCTTTGACCCCCCAAACCCGAACGACTCATCCCAGACGGTGCCCGTCCTCCTAATTTTCGGCGTTTTGTTGTGTTGCGAGTAAAAACGAGCGGGCGGGCGTGAGGCCGAACCTCACGCCCGCCGTGCTCCATTCCCCACCAGGCCAGGGCCGACTCCAAAGCGGTTAGAGCAGGCAATGTCTTATTCGCGGGGTCCCGGTTTGGCGTGTGCCACCGGGGTGCAGTCGCGCCGCGCAATATCCAGTTTCTACACCGTCGTGGCCGTTACCGCTTCCTCATGGTTGCGGCTCTGTTTTACCGCAGGAGCGTCAGGATCGAAGCGGTCTGCTGGCCGGCGACGCCGAGCAGCGAGATGGCCGTCTGCAGGAGGACGCTCTGGCGGCTCAATTCCGAGGTTTCCATCGCGTAGTCCGCGTCCTGAATGACGGCGCGGGCGGACGTCAGTGCCTCCTTGGTGGCGGTCAGCGAATTGACCGAGCTCTCCACCTGGAACTTCTGGAAACCGCCGACGCGGCCGCGCTGGGTGGCGACCTGGCTCAGGGCCGACTTGGCCACCAGCACCGCGTTGTTGGCGTCGTTGTTCAGGGCATTGGCCCCGCCGCTTTTGAGCGTGCTGAGATAGCCCGTCGCGGAGTCGCCCATCTCATGGGCAAAGAGCGAGCTCACGCCGACCGTCGCTTGCGTGTTGGCGGCCGTGCCAAGCTGGAAGGTCAGGCCGCCGTCGGTGATTGAGATGTTTCCGGCGCTGCCGGCGACGTTGCCGGCGGTGGTCAACGTGAACGAGCCGTTGGTGCCGTTGGAGTTGAAGTTGGCTTTCACGCCGTCCACGAAGGCCCGCTGGCCGTTGACTTCGACGACGGCGTCGTCGCCTTCGGTGTGGGCCACGTCGGTGAAGTCCACGTCGCCGCTGATGAACGATGCCGAGACGAAAGAATTCGAGCCGAACTCGCGGCTCTGGATGTGCAGCTCGGTGCCGGTGACCGTCGCCGAGACGCCGGTCTCCGAGGCGGCGGCGATGATCTTGTCGCGCACGTCGGCGAGGGTGTCGCTCTCGGACACGGTGATGGTCGCGGTGCCGAGGCTGCCGGCGATGCTGAATTCTGCGGCGCTGATGCTGGCGGTGTCGGCGAGCGTGGCCGATGCCACGGCGCCGGCGGTCACGACTTCGACCGCGAAGGTCTGACTGTCGTTGGACGACGGCCGCGAAAACACGCGCACGTCCGTCACTTCCGACGGGGCGGTGGCCGTCGCGCGGATGCTCTGCGTGCCGTCGAGCAGTCGCTTCCCGTTAAAGGAAGTCGTCTGGACGATGCGGTTGATCGCATCAATCGCGTTGTCGATCTGCGCTTGGTTGGCGGAGATCTCGGCGGCGCTCAATCCGCCGGAGCTGGTGCTGGCGGCGGCGAGGGATTCGATTTCGCTGAGGAGCTTGCTCACCTCGCCCAGCGCCGAATCCGCGGTTCCGAGCACCGAGTTGGCCCGCTGGCCGTTGGTGATCGCCGAGTTCACGGCGGTCAGCTCGGCCGACAGACTCTGGACGGCGATGAGGCCGGCCGGATCGTCCTTGCCGCTGTTGATGCGCTTGCCGGTGGAAAGCCGGGTTAGCGTATCGGACTGTTCGGCAGTCGTGCGGTTGAGGATGTGGAGGAGCGACAGTGTGTTGACGTTCGTTACTGTAAGACCCATGGCACTCTTTCCCTTCTTTCTGGCGGAGGAACGGGTTGACCGATACCCTTCTTTCCAGTGCTGTGAACAGCACCCGGTCACGTATCAGTGCAGCCGGGAAGGATTTCGCCCGTCCGGGGATTCAACCTAAGATATAATCCGGGTGGGTCCAAGAATGGCGGGAAAGTGCATTGTTGGCGTCAAGCCATTGGCACTGCTGGGTTTATGTAAGCTGCGCTCTGCGGGAGCCGGGGGTCCGGCCCGCGATATCAGTATTGAGAGCGGGGATTACCGGCACTCTCAAAGTGGAAATGGGACGTGGGCGCAGCGCGATGGCCGCTATTCCTCGGGATCGAGGCGAATCGGCTGGTTGGCAATGACTTTCGTTGATGTGGGAGCGTGGGCCGGGGCACTGGTTGGCGAAGTCTCGACCGGTTGGGTGCCGGCATTCGCGGCATCGTATGCTTCGAGCTTTTCAATGAGGTCGCGCGAGACGGGGCCGAGCCGCCACTCACCCTCTTCCTTGCGAATCAGCAGGCGCACGCGGTTGCCGATTTTTTGCGTCTTCATCGCGTGGGCTTCCAAGTCGTACTCCGCAGTCAGGAGATAGGCAGGGCCTTCTGCGCCGGGCACGTCGGGCAGGCGGCGAATCGAATTGATGCGCGCTTCCTTCATGGCATTGAACATGCGCTCGAAACGGCTGGGCGGAAGTGCGTCTCCCGCACGCTGGCTGATCATGAGGCGGATCTCGGAATACTTTCCGTGAGCGCAGAGCCGGAAAAAGCGATCGACGAAGAGGTTCAGCGAGAGGTCGGTCGAGCGAAGCTCCTCTGGGAAGACAAAGGTCGGCTGCTTTTCCGGGTTCACCAGGACAGGCGACTCGAACAACTCCTCGGGGTCATAGAGTTGCTCGTCGGAGAAAATTGCGACCCCGACTGCGCTCACCAGCACAAGCGCAAGCAGCACCAGTCCGAGAAGCCCAAAGTGCCGAAATCGTGGTCGATAGACCGCTGTCGCCATGCGATGAATTTCCGAAGTGGGCAAGGGCTATCGCCGTTTGGCCGCCCGTGCCATGTCTCTCAGGTCCTGCCGCTTTCGTTCGACTTGCCGTTTATCATGCACCTGCCGGCCCCGGGCGAGGGCAAGCTCCACCTTGACGAGGCCCTTTTCATTGAAGTAAACGCGAAGGGGAATCAGCGTTTGCCCCTTAATCGTGACCCTGGAGACCAGTTTCTTTATTTCGCGCTTGTGCAGCAATAACCTCTTGATTCGCTTCGGGTTATGATTAAAGTGCGACGCTTTGCCATAAGGCTCCACCTGGAAATTCACAAGGGCGACCTGGCCACCCTCAATTCGGGCGTAGGCATCCGTCAGCGTCGCCTTCCCCTCTCGTAAACTCTTTACTTCACTGCCTTTAAGCGCGATCCCCGCCTCGACCCGCTCGAGGATTTCATAATTGACCGTCGCCTTCTTGTTTTGAATCCGCGGCCCTTCTGATGGCGGCCTGCCCTTTTCCTTGGCCATGCCGCCATCTTATCGCCCTAAAATGAAGCGGGCAAATCGGAACTTCGCCTGCGGCGGCCGATGAGAGACAAAGTATAATGTAAGGAGAGGTTCATGAACGAACGCGCGACCAGCGTGGCACTCACTGTGGCCCGTGAACGGCAGCTCATCGAGCATTGCCAGCGGGGATGCGCAGAAAGTGCGCATGCGCTGATCGGCGCCCATCAGGATCGCTTGCACGCCTTCGTCTGGCGAATGATCCGCAGCGATCATGACGCCGAGGAGATATGTCAGGACGCCTTTCTTCGCGCCTTTCAATCGCTGAGCGGTTTCGACTTCACATACCGGTTCAGCACCTGGCTGTTCACAATCGCTTATCGGCTCTGTCTGAATCTCATGCGCCGCCGGAAGGACTATTCCGGCGAAACCGATTTTTCCCTGATGCCGACCGACGGCCGCCACGACGCCTCCGGTCAGGCGTCCGAAGAAATCGCCAACAGCGAAGAGGCGACCCGCCTCAAGAAAATAATCTGGAATTCTGTCGAAGGACTGACACCGCCGCAGCGCGCCGCTGTATTACTCTTTTACAGGGAGTCGCTGAGCTGTCAGGAAATCGG
>DATMEE010000318.1:0-5216 GCA_035557035.1 Phycisphaerae bacterium | reverse complement strand
CATGATGAGGGTGAATTCGTGCGAAGAAAAGCCCGCTCGCCTCAGCACTAAGTCGATAATCTCGGGAACGGTTTTTTCCTGGAAGATGCGGTTGGCGTAGCGATGCGTCAGCAGCCAGAGGGAAGGAACCACTTCGACGCGATAGTGGAACTCGTAGGGTCCCTGGCCGATGGCTTCGAATTTGCTAATGACGCCGTGAAAGTAACGCCGGGTTGATTCAGTTCCGAATGAGAGACTGGCGAGCTGGCCCGGAAACTCGCCGAGATGGGTAATCGGCGTGAGGGATGACAGGGAGAGTTCGAAGCGGAACAGATGCGACAGCGCTTCGACGCCGGAGAAGGAGTTCACAAGCACGTGGCCGGGCACCAAGCCGGGCGCCTGAATCGTGATGGAGTAAGTGGAATCGACCGGCATCGTCAGGGTTGGCATGGTGCGTCCGCCTTATGGTGTCGCAGCGCGAGCGATGACGTTGAATTCGAGTGTAGCGTGAGATTCTGAATGCGCTCGAACGGGCAACATACTACAGTTACAGAGAGGGCTGATCAAGAACGGACCATGCCGGCTCGGGAAATTCCTGAGCGCGAGCGAGGGGTCGGCCCGTAGCGAAACGCTGATCGTTCATCAAGGGCCGTACGCTCGGTTCGACGCGATCGCAGTTCGCCCGCTTGCGATCCGGTCGGATCGGCCTAGAATTCGGGCGATGTTCCGTCCCCGTAGCTCAATTGGATAGAGTGTCGGCCTCCGAAGCCGAAGGTTACAGGTTCGACTCCTGTCGGGGACGTTTCGATCTTCGACTTCTTCGCGCCTTCGCCGGTGAGTGCTGCATGTCTGAAAACAACGTGACCGAGGTTCAACCGCACGACGAGTTGCTGGTGATCGCCGTGTTGCGGCGGACGCTGGACGAGGAGTCCACCAGTCAACTGGTCGACGACGTTCACACCCTGGCGGCGAGCAAGCCGCGCGTGCCGATCGTGCTGGACCTTTCGCGCGTCAAGTTCGCGCCGAGCGTGGCGCTGGGGTCGCTGGTTCACTTGAGCAAGAGCTTTCAGCTCGAAGGCAGGCGGGTGGCACTGATCGGAGTCGACGACCGCGTGCGTGGCGCAATCCAAGTGACCCAGTTGCACAAGGTCCTCGAAATCCACGGCACGATTGCGGACGTGCTGAAGGGTCCGCGCAAGCCCTGAACATCGCACGATCCAAGCGCCGATATCGTCGCCGTTTTCGGGCCGCCGAAACGCGAAGAGTTCATGCCTGTTTGCCCCCGGGTCGATAGACGTTGCGTCGAGCGCCCGCGCGCGTTCGTCGCATAAAGGGGAAAGACATGACTACCATCGGCATTGGCATTCTCAGTATCATGGCGGAAATTCTCATGCTGACGATCAGCTCAGTCGTTGAATTCGTCGTAAACCCGCTGCTGACGTTCTTCGTCGAGGGATTTACGACGGACGCGTTGAATTAACTCAGCGCCCCCCGCAGGACGGAAACATCCGTCGCCGATCACTGGACGAAAAAAGTCTCGGAAGTCCGTCCATCGTCGTCCTGAAGGCGCCCCATTTCCGCCATCCATCTTGATACTCTCATAACCCTTTTGGGAAGCCTCGTTTTTTCGCCCCGGTTATCAGCCGGTGCCACACTCGTGGTCCCTTCCCATGGTCTCCGCTCACGACCGTTAAGCAGATTTGTCTCGGCCGAACCCGAATCGTACTTTTGATCTGAAGCGTCACTCAACGCGCCGCGCGCGGTCGGTCGTGCGGCGTGAACACCTTTAACAGTTTGAACGCATTCTCCGCGCCGCATCACCAAATCGGTGCCGCGGAATCGTCATCGCCGGGCCTGCCCCGCGCGTGCGTGCGTTTGCTCACCCAGGGGGCTCGGTGTGGCAAAGTCAATTCTATTTCTACTCACGATTTTTCTTGCGCCGGCGGCCTTCGCCCTGGCACACGAGAACCCGAACCAGCATCATTTCCCATTTCAGACCCGTCAGCCAGACGGACGTGTCATTACATTGACATACCAGGGTGATGATGAATTTCACTGGTATGAGGACGAGAACGGCTTCACGGTCGTCGACGCCCGCGGCGAATTCCGCTATGCGACGCTCGGAGCGGATGGCCTGCTCGCCGCGACGAATCACCTCGTGGGAGATGTCGATCCGACGGCAGCGGGACTTCGCCCGCACACCCTGCCCCATCCGAAAACGCTGGCGCGATTGCGTAATCGAGTGCGAGCCCGCCAGGCGTCGCAGGCCGTGCCGGTGAATGATCGAATCCCGCCCGATTCACGGCTGATCGACGGCTGTATCATGGTTCGCACCACTGCACAGTTTAACGATCAATCCGGCGGCGACGCCCAGGATGGCGTGAGCGAGACGAACAACTTCTGGACGGGCGGACTGGTCTACTATGCATTCGATCCGGCCGTTACAGCGGATCAGCGCGCGGCGATGCTCGACGCGATGGATTCGTGGGAAGCGGTCGCGGACGTGCGGTTTATCGAGCGCTCGTCGCAGGCGAACTATATCTATATCTTCAGCGGGTCGGGAAACTGGTCGTACGTCGGCATGATCGGCGGACGGCAGGACCTCTCGATCTATAACTGGGATTACAAGTACATCATGATGCACGAGGTCGCGCACGCGCTGGGCGTGTGGCACGAGCAGTCGCGGCCGGATCGCGACGATTTTGTGCAGATCAACTATGGCAACGTGCAGGCGGGACGGGAGAGCAACTTTGACATTCAGGCCGACGCGCAGATGAACGGGGATTATGACTTTGACTCGATCATGCACTATGGGCAGTGCGCCTTTGCGAACTGCACCTGCTCCAGCGCCTGCCGGACGATCATCTGTCCGGCTCCCTACGTTGCATGGCAATCCCAGATCGGCCAGAAGACGCACCTCAGCGTGGGCGACGCGGAAAACATGGCCTTCCTGTATGGCGATCCGTCCAGCACGTCGGGCCTCGCGCAGATGACGACGCCGGCCGAGAACGAGGCGCTGATTACCGGCGGCAGCCAGACGTTCACATGGTCGACCGGGCTGCTGGTGCAGGAATATCGGCTGACGGTGGGCAGCGGGCCGGGGCTGGGGGACTATCATGACGCGGTGACGAATGCCACCAGTGTGACAGTAAACGGGCTGCCGGTGGAAGGCGGCGACTTGCACGTGCGGCTGTATTCGAAGATCGGCGGCGTCTGGGACAGTCGGTCTTACCTGTATATCACCGACTTATGCACCGGTTCGCCGGACAACGTGGATGCCGACGGCGACGGCGTGCCGGATGGCTGCGATGCCTGCCCCGGCTCGAATGACGCCAGCGATGCGGACAACGATGGCGTGCCGGATGGGTGCGATGCCTGTGCGGGCAGCGATGACACGGCCGATCTGGATGGAGATGGCCTCGCCGACGGATGCGATTCCTGTCCCTCGGGCGATAACGACGAGGATGCCGACGGTGACGGCGCACCCGATGCATGCGATGCATGTCCGGACGTAAGCGATGCCGGCGATTCTGACCAGGACGGCGTGGCCGATTGCACCGACGCGTGTCCGGACGACGCCGCCAAGACGGCGGCGGGCATCTGCGGCTGCGGCGAGTCCGACGTCGATTCGGACGAGGACGGTACGCCGGACTGCAACGACGGATGCCCCACGGATGCCTCGAAGCTGTCACCCGGCGTGGACGGCTGCAACGCTGAGCCGCTGACGGGCGGCGGCGTGGCGGGCGGCGGGCCGACGGGCGGTGGTGGTGGCAGCGGCGGCGGCGTGGACCCCGGCAGCACACTGACGGGCGGCGGGATGTGCGGCGGCGGCGCGGCGGCCTCGACGGCGCTGCTGATGTTCACGCTGCTGGGATGGCCGCGGCAATCCAGAAAAGCAAATCGGCAAATCATGTGTCGGACAGGCGGCGCACAGAATTGAGCGACTCGACTCTCGCAAGAAATGCGGGCGATGCGATTCTGCGATAGGCAGGAGGCGGCGCCCGGCTTTTCTTTGCCAAGCCGGCGTTCCTTTCAATCAATGGCATGGGCTTGATCGAGCGCGTTCAGCAGACTATTCTGCCGCGCCTCGTAAGGTTCCTCGCCATTTGAAAGGAGCGATGATGAGCGTTCGACGGTTTTCCAGAACAGCAGCTCTCTTGTGTCTTCCAGTTGTTTTCGCGATGGCCGGCGCAGAGTGCCCGAACAACAATAACAACAATAATAATAACAACAACAGCAACACGAATAATAATAACAACAGCAATACGTCCGGGTTCGTGGCGGCGGTCACGTCGATACCCGTGCGCTTCGATGCCTCGCTGCGGGTGGGCGACGATCTGATCGTCTTCGGAATCGGCGCGGTGAACGGCGTGCAGTTTGTCGTGCCGTCGGCGAATCCGACCAGCGGCACCGACTTCGACGGCAGCGTTAGTTACCGATCGACGGGGTTTGAGGTCGTGGGAAAGAAGATCGCTCTGCTGTTCGATACATTCGCCCTGGCGATTTATGACACCGCGGCGGATGACACGGACGTTTTCGACTTGACCAACATTCGCGCATCGAACATTCCGTTCGAGGACGACGAACAGGGTCCGTTGCACGGCGACGGAGATCTTCTCGTCGTCTGCAACGACCCCACCGAGGTCGATGACCAGATCAACCTCAAGGTGGTCGATCTTTCGCAGTCTCCGCCCACCTTTTTCAATCTGGCCAACGCGCCGGGGATTGACGGCAACAGCAGCGCCCAGATCAGCACGGCGCGCATCAACGCCGCGGCCGAACTTGTCGTCGGAGAACGCAACGACATCTTCTACATCTGGGACTTGAACAACCCGTCGGATCTACCGACGGAATTTGACCTGACCAGTGACGGCGGCGTCGCTGATGCGCCGTACAGCTTCGACGGCGAGCACATCCTGTATTCCGATGACACCAGCGATCACGGCATGAAGCTGCTGAACGTCAGCACGGGTGGTGTTACCAGCCTGACGTTGAATCCAAGCGCGGAAGGTTCCGCGGCCGAGCTGCGCGGCGACCAGTTCCTGTATTTCCTCGCCCGCGACGCGTTCGATTCCTTCGGCGACGTCCGGCGGTCGGCGATCGGCGTGAAACCGGGTCCCGATGGCGTGGAAGGCGGCGTGGACGGGGCCGACCCGCGCGACAGCGATCCGGAATACGTCGGCTACGGCAGCGGCGGCGCGATCGTGCCGGATGGATCGGCGCTCTTCATCGCAGGC
>DATMEE010000317.1:0-3349 GCA_035557035.1 Phycisphaerae bacterium | reverse complement strand
ACCATCATCCCCGTGGCGACCGTCGGGCTGAATCATCACATGACGATGCGCGGATATTTTGGACTGCTTCGCTATAGCCCAACCCTGCGGTTCACGGTTTTCGGAGCGATTTCCTACACGGTTTTCAGTCTGGTCGGCGTGTTGCTCTCACTCCGTTCGGTGGCGGGTTACGTGCATTTCACCGAGGCGAGCGTCGCATATTCGCATATGGGATTGTACGCGTTCTTCACCATGATCATGTTCGGTTCGATGTACTACATCGTGCCGCGATTGGTCGGGCGCGAATGGCGTTACGCTTCTTTGATCAAGCTCCACTTCTGGTCCTCCACTTACGGGGTCGGCTTGATGGTGGCGATGCTGCTCATCGGCGGCATGGCGCAAGGAACCAGCATGCACGATCCAACGCTTGGATTCACCGAAAGCACTGAATCGATCCTTCCGTATCTGCGGGGCCGGAGCGTTTCCGGGATGCTTTTGACCGTCGCTCACTTTGTTTTCGCGTTTCATTTCGGACTGATGCTGTTGGGTTTGGGCCGGACGGCCAGTGTTCCAACCTTTCTCAATCCACAGGAAGAGGAGGCCCTCGAGGCGCGTTTATGAAAGGGATTGCATCGCTCTTTCTCGGGATCTTTGGGACCTTCGCCTTCTCATGGGTGGGGCTGATCCTCATTCCAAACTCCCAGATTGGACACCTCGAGCCGCAAGTGGATGAAGATGGAAATGATCCTTATCCCGCGCCGAAATCAGGCATGGCCGAGCGAGGCCGCCAGGTCTATGCCGCGAATGGCTGCGTCTACTGCCACAGCCAGCAAGTGCGCGCCGATTATGCGGGTCCGGACATAGAGCGCAAATGGGGAGAGCGTCGCAGCGCGCCGCGCGATTATCTCTTCGAGCGTCCGGTTGTGCTGGGCAAAATGAGGCTGGGTCCGGATTTGTCGAACATCGGGAAACGCGCCCCCGCTGAAGAAGAGAGCGCGCCGCCGGCGGCGAGCCCAACCCCGGTTGGCCCCGCGTTAGTGCAAGCATCGCCCGCACCCAATCCAGCGCCCGGAGCGGCTCCGCCTGCCCCGGCGGCAGCCACGCCAGCAGCATCTCCGGCGTCCTCTCCCGCGGTTGTTGCCGCCGCCTCGCCAACGGCGTCTCCGAACACGCCAGCCACTGCCGCGACTACGGTCGATCCAAAGGTCGCGGCCAGCGACGCGCCGCCTCCGTACTCTGCGGCGTGGCATCATCGCCACCTCTACAGCCCGCGCAGCCTTATCCTGGATTCCAACATGCCGGCGTATCGTTTTCTCTACGAAAAGCGGCGCATCAGCGGCGAACGCGCGGCCGATGCGTTGACGTTTGGCGAGAAGGATGCGGTACCGGAAGGCTGGGAAGTGGTGCCGACCTACGACGCGAAATGTCTCGTTGCGTATTTGATGTCGCTCGATCAATCACACCCGTTGAACGAACTGAAAACGACCGCCGCGTCATCCGCACCGGCGCCTTCCCCCGCGACGCCCGCGGCCGCACCAGCAAAGGAGGCGAAATGAACGAGAACTCGCCCGCTCCAGAACGCAGGGTCCGGCAGGGGATGGACTATGGTGAAACCGAGGATGTCCAGCAGGTTCACGCCGCTATCCAGCGTGAAAAGCGAGAACCACTCGCCGGCCTCGAGCCTCTCTCGCTCTGGTTGATCGCAATCTACGGGCTGGCCATCTTTTTTGGCGGCACGTACCTGGGACGTTATTCCGGAAATTTCGGCGGCGATGGTCTTGATCCATTCAGCGGCCCGCCGCCTTCTAAGAAAACCGGTCCGAATAACCAACAAGATGGTCCAGTGGTGATGACGTCTTTCGATCGCGGAAAAAAAATCTACTCGGCCAACTGTACCGTCTGTCATCAAGCCGATGGAATGGGCGCTGCGGGGCAAGGTTATCCGCCGCTGGCCGGCTCTGAATGGGTGAATGGCGGGACGAAACGGCTCGGAATGATCGTGCTGAAAGGTCTGCAAGGTCCGGTCACGGTGAAAGGCGTTCAGTATAGCACGGCTGTGATGCAGCCCTGGGATAAGACGCTGAACGACGCGAAGATCGCGGACGTGCTCACCTACATCCGCCAGGAGTGGGGGAATACGGGTGGACCCGTGACACCTGAGGGCGTCGCGGCCCTTCGCAAAGAATTCGCGAACCATCCTGATTCTTTTACCGAGCCTGACCTGAAAGCCGTTCCGGAGGACGCGAACCTCCCTGGCGGGGACGCGCCCGCCCCGCAACCCGACGAACCGCCACCTCCACCAAAAGCGTAGACTAGTTGGTGGATCGCGCGACGGAGCGCACGATCCACCGTCAAAAGCGCCACACGGCTTCTGATTCCTAAGGCCCATCGCAGGCGTGGCCACGTATTAGGAGTAAGCGATGATCCAGCACAAAGACCTCGACGATCCCCAGACGCGCGAAGTCATTGTCGTCGGCGGTGGCATCGCCGGTCTCTCCGCCGCGATCTATCTCGGGCGCGCGCAACGCGACACGCTCGTAATTGATTCGGGACACTCGATGGCGAAATGGGAGCCGGTCGTGGAAAACTACCTTGGTTTTCCGAACGGTGTGGGAGGCGAAGAGCTTTTGCGAAACGGATGCCGGCAAGCGAAACGGCACCATGTGCGCTTCGTGCACGATGAGATCAGGACGGTCTCCTTGAAGAAATTGGTTTTCGTTTTGAAAGGTAAAAGGAAAACCTACCGCACTAAGCGGTTGCTCCTCGCCACAGGGATATTTCATCTGCCCCCGGAAATCCCGGGTGTCAGCGAGTGCCTGGGACACAGCATGTTTTTTTGCAAAGACTGCGACGGGTTTCGGGTGCGCGGAAAACGGATCGCGATCCTTGGCTCGAATAACGAAGCGGTCGAGTACGCGCTCGGGATGTTGCACTACTCTGCCTGCGTGATCGTGGCGACGAACGGCCGGAGACCTCGCTGGGGAAAGCGGCAGGCGCGCTGGTTGGCGGAATACGAAATTCCAGTCGAGCGCAAACGCATCACCGACGTCGAACACCGCCGGCGCAAGATCCGGGCGCTCGACTTTGCGGGCGGGACGTGCGTGAAAATCGATTACATCTTCACCACCCGCGGCGATATTTTTCACACCGGCCTGGCCGAAAAGCTGGGCGCGAAACTGGACGGGGACGGCCAAATCAAGGTCGACCAATGCATGCGGACAAGCGTGCGGGGCCTTTACGCCGCCGGCTGTGTGACGCCGGCGAATTGCCAGATGATCATCGCCGCCGGTCAGGGCGCCGCGGCCGCCCAGGCAATTAATCGTGACCTTTTTGAGGAGAGTCTGGCGACGCACTCGTTACGGCGATTTCG
>DATMEE010000316.1:0-3009 GCA_035557035.1 Phycisphaerae bacterium | reverse complement strand
AGCATTCGATGACTGACCCGCTCCTTTTCACACCCGGGCCGCTCACCACCAGCGCGACGGTGAAAGCCGCAATGACGCGCGATCTTGGCTCACGCGACACGGAATTTGTCGATCTCGTCGGCCGGATTCGCACCGGATTGCTGGAGATCGCCGGCGTTTCCCAGGAAAGCGGTTACGAGACGATCTTATTGCAGGGCAGCGGGACATTTGCCCTCGAGGCGGTTCTTTCCTCGGTCATTCCGCCGGATGGCTGGCTCTTGGTGCTCGCGAATGGCGCGTATGGCGAACGCATGCTGCAAATCGCCGAGCGATTGAAGATCGCGACTATCATTCACCGATGGCCGGAAGACCAATCACCCGATCCCGAGACTGTCCGGAAGCTGCTGGCCGTCGAGTCGCCGCCGACGCATGTCGCGATCGTTCATCTCGAGACCACCACCGGAATCCTGAACCCCCTTGAAGAAATCGCGCGGCTCGTCCACGAGCGAGGCTGCCGGTTCATCGTGGATGCGATGAGCAGCTTCGGCGGCGTGCCGATCGATTTTTCGGCCCTGCAGCCTGACTACCTTGTCTCATCGGCCAACAAATGCCTGGAAGGCGTCCCCGGTTTCTCCTACGTGCTCGCGCGGCGTGAGGCCCTCGAAAGCACTGCCGGTTATGCGCGCAGCGTGAGCCTCGATCTCCTGGCACAGTGGCAAGGCTTCGAGCGCAACGGGCAGTTCCGCTTCACCCCGCCGACGCATGCGTTGCTGGCGTTTTCCCAGGCACTCGAGGAATTCGGCCGGGAAGGGGGCGTGGCCGGCCGGGCCCGGCGTTACCGCGGCAATCGCAAGGCACTTCTCGCCGGGATGCGTCGGCTGGGCTTCCGCGAATATCTCTCCCCGGAGCGGCAGAGCGACATCATCACCTCCTTTCGCTATCCCGAGGACCCGGCGTTCGATTTTGCGGAGTTCTATCAGCGGCTCGCCGCTCAAGGGATGGTCATTTATCCCGGTAAGGTCAGCCACGCGGATTGCTTCCGCATCGGCACCATCGGCCAGATCTTTCCCGAGCAAGTGGAAGCTCTCGTTTCAGGAATCGAAAGAGTGCTGGGCCAGATGGCGATCAAGATGCCGCTGTCGACCTAGTCTCCCGTCAGGACCTGTCCGATTCGCGCGTCTGCCTCCAGGAACCGAGAAATTTCCTTGCCTTAGGGATGTTTCTACGTGACACCCGGGATGTCCCCAGGCAGTCTGTGCGGACATCCTGATCCCGGCCGCATGAAAATAACCATCCGAATTGTCGCGCTTTGCCTGTCCCTCGTTACGGTCAACGCGTTCGCCGTCAGGGTCGAGACCTACTCGACAAGGTCCAAGAATGTGGCGCTGGTTGAGACAGAATCCTCCTTCTCGTTCGAATTCGACGCGGAAGCGGCCTACTTCGGCGACGGCGATTTGCAGCGAGGCGAAACGGGCAATCTGACCATCAATGACTTCGACGGGGGTCAGGCACGGGTCCGCTTCCTCCTGACGCCGCGCACCAAGATCGGAATTCTGCGTTTGGGTGTGCAGATGGAACGCTATTCCTTCGGCTTCGGCGGGACCGCGCCCATCCCGGACGACCTCCACTCCACCAGCATGATCATCGGTCTCGACACGGAACTGTCCGATTCTCTCCTTGTCCGGGTCGAGGCGCAGCCCGGATTTTACGGAACGGATTTTGACGACTTCGGGCAGGACACCTTCAACGTCCCCTTCATCCTCGGCGGGACTTACATTTTCAATTCAGGCTTTCAGGTGGTTTTCGGCATCGGTTTCGATGCCTTGCGCCAGACTCCCGTGCTGCCCGGGGGCGGCATTCGCTGGAAATTTGCGCCGAAGTGGACGCTGAACGCCGTCGTGCCGACGCCGCGCCTGGAATATGAGGTCAGCAGCAGCTTCATGCTTTACGGAGGCGCCGATCTCAGGCTGAGCAGCTATCGGGTGGAAAAAAACTTCGGCACCTTGCGCGGCAACACCGCGCTGAATCACGCCGCCATCAGTTACGAAGAACTGCGGATAGGCGGTGGATTCGATTGGAAGTTATCGACCGCGTGCAAGTTTTCCGTAGAGGGTGGATATATTCCGTTTCGCAACTTCGACTTCCATCGGACGCAGGTTCGTTACCATCAGGATGGTGGCGCGCCGTATGCCAGGGTCGGTTTCAACGCAGCGTTTTAGTCATTCTTCGATGTAGGGGCGCTTGTGCCAAGCGCCTAACCAAGAAAACAGGCGCTTGGCACAAGCGCCTCTACACTCAACTTTTCCCGTAAACGTCCGGCCGGCGCTGGTCGAAAACCGCCATCTTGTTTCGGACCGAGGTAATCACCTCTTGCGACACCTCAGCCAGGACAAGCTCCTCGCGATCGGTTGAGGCCGACGCGAGGGTCACGCCATAGGGATCGATAATCGCCGAGGACCCGCAACAGGTGACTCCGTCATCGGTGCCGACACGGTTTGAAACGATCATGTAGCTCTGGTTCTCAATGGCCCGCGCCGCACATAGAATCCGGAAGTGTTCCACCCGCGGAAATGGCCAGGCGGAGGAGAGAACGAAGACATTTACTCCCTGTTCGATCGAGAAGGTTCGGTACACTTCCGGAAACCGAAGGTCGTAGCAGATGCTCAACCCCAGCCGGAATCCGCTGAACGCAAAGCTCTTCAACTCGTTGCCAGGCGCGAAGCATTCGTCTTCACCGACGGGAGTGCCGGTGAAAAGATGGGTCTTGCGATAGCTGCCAACGATCTTGCCGTTCGCATCCACGAAAACTTGCGAATTGTAAATCATGTCCCCTTCGCGTTCCGAGACTCCACTGATGATCGCAATCGAAAGTTCTTTCGCGATCTTCTGTAGCTCGGGAACAGCTCCCTCACTCCACGACGTCGCGTGAGCCTGGATAATTGGCATCGTGTAGCCAGTGTCAGCCACCTCGGGCAACACGATTAACTCCGCGCCGCCTTCTTTGGCGCGCCCGGAAAAGTCGCGCATCTT